>JAJRZG010000277.1 GCA_024275365.1 Planctomycetota bacterium
GGCGACTGCTCACCCGAGCCGATCGGCGATCTTGTACCCGGCTCGCCGATGATCCACGCTGCCCGCGATGGCCGCGATGTACTCGTCAGTATGACGCTGCGGTATCTGAGGCGGGGTGATGCGAACATGATCGCAGTCGCGCCCGGTATGGCCTCGGTCCGTGATGCCTTTGCGGCCGATCCCGAGTCGGTCGTCGCCGAGCCGGGGCGGCTCTTGCCTGATGAGTCCTGGGTGCGCAACCGCGCCCGTCTCTGGGCCAGCTGCGTGCAGCACGACCTCGACGCGCTCGACCGCCTCAAGGCCGAGGGCGTGCCGACACTTCTCTTGCGTTATGAGTCGCTGCACCGAGACACCAACGCCTGCCGCGAGGCTTGCTACCAGTTGCTCGGGCTCGACCCCGCCGACGCCTTGCCCCTCTCGGCCGAGTCGAAGACGACCCCCGGCTTTGCGAGGGGTGAAGACCTGACCAGTTTCTACCGTGCCGGCCGCATCGGCGACTGGCAGCGGGTGTTCACCGACGAGACAACCCGGTGGTTCAACGAAGAGGCCGCCGAAGCACTCGCCCGGCTTGACAGCCGCGCGAAAACCGAATCAGTCCAGGAAACCAAACCAACAACCGTTCAGCCAACAACCGCTCACACGAGCTGATGGAGAACCAACCAATGGCAATCAAACCACTCGAAGACCGTATCGTCGTTACACCCATCGAGGCCGACACCATGACCGCCTCGGGCCTTTACCTCCCCGAATCGGCCAAGGAAAAACCCATCCAGGGCAAGGTCGTCGCGATCGGGCCAGGCCTCCGCCTCGACAACGGCAAGCGCGCCAAGCCCGTCGTCACCAAGGGCGACCGTGTGCTCTATGGCAAGTACGCCGGCACCGAAGTCGAAGTGAAGGGCGTTAAGCACCTTATCCTCCGCGAGTCCGAACTCCTCGGCATCCTCGGCTAACTTTGTGGTGCAGGCTTCCGGCCTGCGAATACAACTCACGGCTCGGAGAGCCGTGCCACCAGGAACCGTATCAGCAACACAATGGACCACCCTGACACCCAACTCACCAAGCTCCTCCGCTACGCCAAGAGTGCGAGCCCGGAGGGTCTGCGCACCGCTGTACGCCCGGTGGTCCGGCGTGTCCTCCCAGAGCACCTCCGCGCGCGTGCCCGAGACCCGCTTCCCGCCGCAGATACATGGGTGGACAACCACTACACCATCCTCGCCGACGGGCAGAAGCGTCACTTCTTCTTCCTCTGTGGCTGCTTCAAGAGCGGGACCCACTGGGTCCAGAACCTCATCAACCTCCACCCACACGCCCACATGAAGGGCGAGTTCCACTTCGAGGCCCTCCGCAACGCGGTCGATCACCTCACCAGCGTCTACTGGTTCCTCGGCTCCGAGCCCGACCTCCGCGAGGTCGCTATCGATGCCTCCGAGGCGATGATCCGCCGCATGATGTTCGCAGCCACGCGCAGTAAGCTCAGCGCGGTCTGGTACGGCGACCGCTCCCCCAACCCCCTCCGCACCATCATCCGCGGTGCCCCCCAGATCATCCTCACCCGCGATGTGCGCGATGTGCTGGTCAGTTGGTCGTTCCACCACATGCGGGTCGATACCGAGATGGGTATCGCCCTGCCCTTCCGCGAGAGGTGGAAAGAGACCGCTGCACGCTTCAGTGAAGACCCCGACAGCTTCACCCCCCTCGACGGCTTGCTCGGCCATGAGGGTTGGGTCCGTCACCACGCAAGGCACTGGGCCGAGGTCTGCCGCCAATCACGCGAGGCCCTCCCCAAGCTCCGCGATGAGGGCACACCAATCCTCGAGCTGCGCTACGAACAGATGCACGCTGATCTCCCCACCGAGCTCGCCCGCCTCTACAAGTTCCTGAATCTTGACCCCTCACTCGCCGAGCCCCCATCAGCCGAATCCAAAACCCTCCCCGGCTTCAAGAAGGAAGACCGACGCAGCTTCTTCCGCAAGGGAGCAGTGGGGGAGTGGCAAGAAACCCTGACCGACCAACTCTGCACCATCATCAAAGAAGAAGCCGGCGAAGAACTGATCGCTGCCGGTTATGAGAAAGACCTGAACTGGTAACCCATGCAAGCCCTCGTCGAGCAAACCCGCCCCACGACTGAACCTGCCACCCGGCCCGGGTTCTTCTTCGTGCGCGGCCATCCCCGCTCGGGCACCAACTGGGTCAGCAACCTGCTCAACCTCCACCCCCGCGTCTGTTGCACCGGCGAGTTTCACTTCGAGACCATCTACAACGCCGTGCATCGCACCAAGGCGGTCTCCTGGCAACTCACCGGCCGCGAACCTATCCGCTCAGAGCTCGAAGCAGCCTTTGGCGATATGGTCCGCCGATGTGTTGCCGCCGCCTGCCGCGAGCATCGCCCCGATGCCACATGGTTTGGCGATCGTACTCCCAGCGATTTGCTCTATTGGATGCCAGGTGCTCGTTACATTTGGATCCTCCGCGACGGCCGTGATGTCGCGGTCAGTTGGACCTTCCACCAGCTCCGTAAAGGGCGCGAGGTCATCGAGCAGTCCATCCCCGACGCTGCAAACGCCCACCTGCTCGATATGGCCGACCAGTTTCAGCACGACCCAGAACTCGTCACAAAGCACCCCGAGTTGCTCCTTGCTGATGAAGCCTGGGTCCGCCATGTCGCCCGCACCTGGGACCGGCGCTTCCGCAGCGATACCGGTGCCGCTCGCCACATAGAACGCCCCGATGTCGATGGCGACATCCTCCAAATTCGCTACGAAGACCTCCACACTGATACCGAGGCGCAGTGTCTACACCTGTTTCGCTTTCTTGACCTCGATCCAGCCCAAGCCCAAGCTCTTTCATCTGAGAGCTTTACCACCGCAGGATATGCGACACACGACCCGACAACATATCGTCGAAAGGGCGAAGTCGGCGATTGGCGAAACTACTTTACAGACCAGGCCAAGGCGTGGTTCAGCAAAGTCGCGGGCGAGTCGCTCGTGCAGGCTGGCTATGCCAACGATGGAGGTTGGTAACAGAACACCCAAGCAGATTTCCGGGCAGCATGACGCCCGACAGACCGAGACATTCTGAATCAAAGAACTCAAACACCACGACGCGAATCACCGCGAACCGGAGAAACCACAATGGCAAACAAGCAGATCATGTTCGACGACGGCGCACTCATCGAGATGAAAAAGGGCGTAGACCAACTCGCCGAGGCCGTCAAATGCACCATGGGTCCCGCAGGACGGCATGTGGTTATCGAAAAGTCCTACGGCGGCCCGTCCATCACCAAGGACGGTGTCAGCGTCTCTAAAGAAGTCAACCTCCCCGAGCCCTTCCAGGACATGGGCGCGAAGATGGTCAACCAGGTCGCCAAAAAGACCGCCGACCAGGCTGGTGACGGCACGACCGCCGCCACCGTTCTCGCTCAGGCGATCTTCACCGAGGGCGTCCGCCATGTTGCGGCCGGGGCCAACCCCGTGCAACTCCAGCGAGGCATCAACGCCGCCGCCACTGCCGCCGCCGATGCCATCGACGACATGGCCGTCAAGTGCAAGGGCAAGGACGACTACCGCAAGATCGCCACCGTCAGTGCAAACCAAGATGCTGATGTCGGAGAGCTCATCGCCGAGGCCATCAGCAAGGTCGGCCCCGACGGCGTCGTCGAAGTCGAAGACGGCAACGGCTCCGAGACCACCCTCGATTATGTCGAAGGCATGCAGTTCGACAAAGGCTACCTCTCGCCCTACTTCATGACCGACCCCAAGACGGCCGAGTGCGTGCTTGAGGATTGTTATGTCCTGATCTATGAAAAGAAGATCGCAAACTTGCCTGACCTCCTCCCCCTGCTCAACAAGACCGCGACCACCAGCAAGCCGCTCCTTCTCATCGCCGAGGATGTCGAGAACGAAGCTCTCACGGCCTTGGTCGTCAACCGCCTCCGCGGCGTGCTCAAGATCGCCGCCGTCAAGGCCCCCGGCTTTGGCGACCGCCGAAAGGCCATGCTCGGCGATATCGCCACCCTCACCGGTGGTGTCTTCTTCTCCGAGGACCTCGGCCGCTCCATCGAATCAATCGAGCTCTCTGAATTGGGCAGGGCAAAGAAGGTCGTCATCACCAAGGACGACACCACCGTCATCGAAGGCGGCGGCAAAAAGAAGGACATCAAGGCCCGCGCCGAGCAGATCATGACCCAGTTCGAGAAGTCCACAAGCGACTACGACAAAGAGAAGCTCATGGAACGCCACGCCAAGCTCGTCGGCGGCGTCGCCATCATCAATGTCGGCGGGGCAACCGAAACCGACATGAAGGCCCGCAAGGACCTCGTCGAGGACGCCCTCCACGCCACTCGTGCGGCTGCCAAAGAAGGTTATATTCCGGGCGGTGGCGTCGCTCTTCTCCGCACGCAGGATGCCATCGCTGCCGGTCGCACCAAGGCCCGTGGTGATGAGAAACTCGGCTTCGATATCGTCAACAACGCTGTCGAAGCATGTGCCTACCAGATCGCCGAAAACGCTGGCATCGATGGCGATATCGTTGTCGAGAAGATCAAGGACGGCTGCACCTCCAAAGCCACCCAGTCCTTCGGCTACAACGCCGGCACCGGCACCTTCACCGACCTCGTCAAGGACGGCATCATCGATCCCGCCCTCGTCGCCAAGGCCGCCCTCATCAACGCCGCCTCCGTCGCTGGCCTGATGCTCACCACCGATGTCCTCGTCACCGAACTCAAGGAAGAAACCGAAGCCGAAGTCGGTGCCATCGCCTGATTGTGGTGCAGGCTTCCAGCCTGCATTTCTTGCACCCTCTCCCGCGCCCCGTGGGAGAGGGCTGGGGAGAGGGCTCTTTCTTCTCCCCCTTCTATAACCCCTCCTCCCTCCCCGCCTCACCAACCCCGGCGACCGACTCCAGGGACCAAGACCGGCCGCCGACAATCCCCCGAGCCCCGAGCGGAAACGCACGAGGGCTCGATTCATGCCAACTACCCGAGACTACTACGAAGTCCTCTCCGTCGAGCGCACCGCTGACACCGACGAGATCAAACGCTCGTATCGGCGTCTTGCGCTCAAATACCATCCCGACCGCAACCCCGACGATGCCGAAGCCGAAACCAAGTTCAAGGAAGCCGCCGAGGCCTACGAAATCCTCTCCGATGATACCAAACGCAAGGTCTACGACCAGTACGGCCACGAGGGCCTCCGCTCCAGAGGCGGCCCCGCAGCCCACGACTTCTCACGAATGGACCCCAACGACATCTTCTCCATGTTCGAGGAGATATTTGGCGGTGGTGGGCGCGGCGGTTTCGGCGGCGGTGGCCGAGGACGACCCCGCACCGCCCGAGGCTACGACCTCGAATACGAAACAACCATCGATCTCACCGATGTTGCCAAGGGGTGCGAACGCGAGGTCGAGTTCACACGCCTCGATGTCTGCGACAAATGCACCGGCACCGGCGCAAAGCCCGGCACCAAGCCCGAAACCTGCGCAACCTGCGGCGGCCAGGGCAAGGTCGCCCAGCAAGGCCTCGGTGGCATGTTCCGCATGGTCACCGCGTGCCCGCGCTGTCGCGGGCGAGGCAAAGTAATAAAAGAACACTGCGATGCCTGCCGCGGCAAGGGTCGAGTTCCTAAGAAACGCAAGCTCACGGTGAAGGTTCCCGCCGGTGTCCACGAGGGCCAGGCTGTCCGCGTGCAGGGCGAGGGCGAACCCCCACCCCCCGAAGCCTCCCCCCAGGGCCATGGTGTCCGAGGCGATCTCCATGTCCTCATCCGCGTCAAGGAACACTCCCTCTTCCAGCGCGACGGTGACAACCTCGTCGTCGAACTCCCCGTGAGTTTTTCTCAGGCTGCTTTGGGCGCAGAGATCGATGTCCCCACCATCGAGGGCAGCCGCCAGATCCGTATTCACCCCGGTGCGCAGCACAACGACATCTACAAACTCGACGGCGAGGGCCTCCCCAACCTCCGCTCCGGCCGCCACGGCGATCTCATCACGATCATCAAGATCGAGATTCCTAAAAAGCTCTCCGCCAAGCAGAAAGACCTTCTCCGTGAGTTCGCCGAGACCGAAGACCACTCCGTCCTCCCGAAAAGCCACGGCTTCTGGAAGAAGATGAAAGACCGAATCGGCGGGTAAAGCACAACAGAGCCACAGCCCACGCAAGGGTCATACAACCAACACGCAGACCAGACCTGACTGAGAACAGACCATGCCAAAGCACAAGAAGCACACGCCCGCGCAAGACCAGCCCGCCGCAGAACCCTGCACCCACTGCGACTGCGCCGATGCGAAGGCCGATGCACCGATCGACGAATACTCTCCCGAGGGCTACGAGGCGCTGCTCGCCCAGCGAGACGACTTCTGTGCCAAGTACCAGCGAGCCATCGCCGATTATCAAAACGCCCAGCGCCGCTTCACCGCCGAAATGGCTGCCGCCCGCGAAGCCGGTGTCGAGCGCGTTCTAGCCTCGCTCATGCCGGTGCTCGATCACTTCGATATGGCCCTCAATCAGCCGACAGACGAGGTTTCAGCCGAGCAGATTGTCGCTGGTGTCACTATGATCCGCGACGAGTTCAGCCGGGCCATGGCAGCCTTTGGTGTCGCCCCCATCAACCCAGCCCCCAACGAAGAGTTTGACCCTGCTCAGCACCAGGCGCTCTCCCAACTTGCGGCTGAAGGTGTCGAACCAGGGCGAGTTTCCAGCGTTTTCCAGATCGGCTACCGCGTCAACGATCGTGTCATCCGTCCGGCCAAAGTCACGACCGCTCCATCGGCTGATGATGATGCCCAAGGCCAACCCGAGGCGCACGACACCCCCGAAAGCGAGGACGCCTGACCCATGCCCACCTACGACTACCGCTGCAAAGCGTGCGACCACGAGTTTGAGCTCTATCAGTCGATGACCGCGTCTATCAAAAAGAAGTGCCCCGAGTGCGGCAAGCTCTCCCTCGAACGACTCATCGGGACCGGGGCCGCGGTGATCTTCAAGGGGTCAGGTTTCTACCAGACCGACTACCGCTCCAAGTCGTATACAGACGCTGCCAAGAAGGACAAAGAAGCCGCATCTCCTCAATCCGATGCTTAATCTGACTCCAAGCCAACGAAGACTGACTCTGGCGCAAAGACCAAATCTTCGAGCGACGGTGCATCCAAGTCAGCCAAGCCGTTCAAGTCCGGCAAATCAACTGAGCCGTCAAAGCCCAGCACAAAACCTGACTGAACCCGCTCCAAAAGAACCTCTTGTTCTGAGAGGTTTCAAATCACAAGTTTGAAATCTCAAGTTTGAAATCTGATATTTCAAATCTGAAATCAAAGTTCTGTATCTCAAAACACGATTCTCATCCCCTCACTCACCCTACCCTCACCCATGCACCCAACAGTCCTCGTTACTGAGGTCATCCGCTCCACCCACCAAGGCCAGAGCCACGGCGGCGCATACCTCGTCAACCTCAAAACCCTGGACGCAACTCAAGTCCTTGACTGGAACAAACTTGACATTGATTGGGAGGGCCGGGGACAGGGCCGGGGTCTCCGCGGCATCGCCTTCTATAACGACAACATATACATCGCCGCCAGCGACGAACTCTTTGTCTTTGACCCGGAGTTCAACATCGTCAAGACCTTTCGCAACCGCTACCTCCGCCATTGCCATGAGATCCACCGCGAGGGCGATACCCTCTACCTCACCGCAACAAGCTTCGATTCCGTGCTCGAGTTCAACCTCAAAGAGCAGCGATTCACTCACGCCCACCTCATCCGCTATCAGCCCCGCAGCGTGCGCACAGCAATGGGCACCCGGCAAGGGCTCACCCTCCGCGTCGGTCACTACGACCCCAACCGCTCTGATGGCCCAGCTGCTGCCGATACCACACACATCAACAATGTCACCACCCATGCCGGCAAGCTCCTTGTCTCCGGCGTACGCCTCAAGTCCATCATCGCCATAGATCGCACCGGGCACACCGACTTTGCCCCCACCCCAGAGTGGACCCACAATGCCCAGCCCTACCGCGATGGCATCCTCTATAACAGCACCGCTGAAGATGCCGTCTGCTTTGCCTCTCTCGCTGGCGAGGTTCTCAAACGCTTCTCTATCCCACGCTACGACGAGGCTGAACTCACCCAGACCGACCTCCCCGACGACTACGCCCGCCAGGCCTTCGCCCGGGGCCTCATCGCGACCGATACAGGCCTCATCATCGCCAGCTCAAGCCCCAGCACCATCACCGCATGGGACTTTGACTCGGGCAACCAACTCGCCACAGTCAACTTCGGAACGGACATCCGCAACGCCCCCCATGGCCTTGCCATCTGGCCGTACTGACATCCGCACACGCAAGGTGGCATCCTTCTCTATACTTCTACCATGCTTGCCCACGGCATTGATCTTGTCGAAATCCCTCGCTTTCTCGAGTTTCTCGATCGGCATCCCGACCGCGCCCGCGATCGCCTCTTCACCAAGGCAGAGCTCGACTACGCATCAGGGAAAAAACGCGAAACCGAGCACCTCGCGGTTCGATTTGCTGCCAAAGAGGCCGTCCTCAAGGCCCTCGGCACCGGCTGGTCTCAGGGCATCGCCTGGACCGATGTCGAAGTCACCCGAGATCATGCAGGCCGTCCAGGTATGATGCTCCACAATCGGGCCGCTCAGCTCGCCACCGAGCAGGGCATCGCAACCTGGTTGATCTCGCTGACCCACACCGAGCACTACGCGATGGCTTCCGTCATCGCAGTGGGGGAGTAGAACCCAGTGGCGCGGGCATCTCGCCCGCGCGTTAGTATGCACGGGCGAGACGCCTGCGCCACTATGGCAATGATCTCGACCCATCACCCCTCTTCCCTCGCTGCTATCCAGGGCTTCCACTCCCGTTCATACCAATCCCACCACTTGCGTTCATCAATCCCAAATGCCCCCGTCGGCTTCCCCAATGCACTGCTTGTCATCCGCGTTAACGAATAGAAAACCTCCGTCCGGTAGGTAATCACGACCGCATCGCTGATCTCCAGCACCACCCCTTCGGTCACAACACTCAGCGTCGGGTCAAACCCGACTGCACTGTTGGCAACAACCGGCTGCAAGTCAGAGACAAACGCCTGCTGCTGGGCGATCATGATCCATCCAAGATTTCCTGTCCCCTCACCCGCAGCCCCCTGCGTGCTCCCACCGACCTGGGCCGCGATCATCAGCGGCACCATCTCGTACAAGTTCAGCACCTCCGCGATCCC
>JAJRZG010000278.1 GCA_024275365.1 Planctomycetota bacterium
CGGCTGGACCGCAGGGAGTTTGAGTTCCCCGATGCCGCAGCGGGGGCCGCAGCCCATCAGGCGGATATCGCTGGCGATTTTTGAGCAACTGATGGCAACGGTTTTGAGGATGCCGGCCGTCTCGACGATGCAATCGCGCGAATGCTGGGCCTCGAAGTGGTTGGGGGCCTCGACAAAGGCGATCCCCGTGACATCGGCGAGCTTCTTGGCGACCCGCGAGCCGAACTCGCGGTGGGTGTTGATGCCTGTGCCGACAGCCGTGCCACCGAGGGCGAGTGGGGTGAGGGCGTCGAGAGCCTGCCCGATGCGTCGTTCCGCGTTTCGCATCTGGGTCGCATAGCCGCTGAACTCTTGACCGAGACGGATGGGCGTGGCGTCCTGCATATGCGTGCGCCCGATCTTGACTATCGTGTTCCACGCCTTGGCCTTGGCTTCGAGTTCTGTCGCCATGCGGCGGACAGCCGGGAGCAGCCGCTCCTTCAGGGCGGTCGCGATGGCGACATTCATCGCGGTCGGAAAGGTATCGTTTGACGACTGCCCCATGTTCACATGATCGTTGGGATGGACGCCTCCCGCTTCGAGATAGGCGGAGTCTTTCGAGGAGCCGATCTCAGCCCCCCGGGCCAGACAGACGAGGTTGGCGATGACCTCGTTGGCGTTCATGTTGGTGCTGGTGCCCGAGCCGGTCTGGTAGATATCGACGGGGAAGTGCCTGGCGATGCCCCCGAGGTCTGCGAGCCCCTCCCGGATACGGCTGCAGGCTGCGACGATCGCCTCGACACGGGGCGGGTCGAGACGGCCAAGATCGCCATTGACCTCGGCTGCGGCCGCCTTGAGCATGGCAAAGGCAGTGATGACCTCGGCAGGCACAGGTCGCCCGGAGACTAGGAAGTTGAGCACCGCCCGCTGGGTGCTTGCCCCATAGAGGGCATCTGAGGGAACTTCCATGACCCCCATGGAGTCCTTCTCGGTACGGGTCGCGACGGCGGCTGAGGCTGGCATGGATCGCTCCAGTGAAACAGGTTGTGGGTTGTGGCCGAATCTGTGTGCGTATTGGCCTGTGTGATGGTAGGGGGTGTGGTACGATGAATCCGGCTGGGGGCGGGCCGGTAGATACCTATGGTGGGGAGATGTGTACCCCACAAAGGAGCTCACGATGGCGCAGGCATTGAAACGACGCGGGCTGGTTGCTGGCTTGATTGCTGTGATGGTGATCGGGGCTGCTGCTGAGGGTGCTCTTGGGCAGTCACGGCGGCCATCGCGCCGCGCCCAGAAACCACAGCCCGGGCAGCAGGCCCAGCCTCAGAACCCGCTAGCGGCTGCGCCATCACCGTGGGATGATCTGAAGCCGAGCCCATATATCAAGCGTGTTCGGCCACACCGGTGGACGGTAACTGTGCAGATGCACATCGGAGCATCGCAATGGCTTGAAGCTGTCGAGGGTGGAGCAATACCCAGGTACGACACTTGGGAGTTTGATGCTGCGACGCTGGTCTACCCGGTGGTCGGGGAAACAGCCTCTTCAATCCTGGAGGTCTATGGGTCAGGCGCGGAGGAAACCCCGGCGGTCAAGGGGACAGTGGAGCTCGACGATCGGCAGGTGGCAAGCAGCGTGACGATCTTGAAGAAGGGGATCGGTGGCGGGCTGTTGCCGTCGGGAACATGGCGCGGGCAGTGGCAGATAGAACCAGCCGAGCAGGGTTCGTACACGCTTCGGGAGATGGAGTTTGAGGTTTCGGTATCGCAGGTGAGCTATCGCACGGTCTTTGATGAGCGCGGGGCTGGGGCGGTCGAGTGGCCCAAGGGGGATTGGCCGCCCGAGGCTGCCTCGACATTTCAGCCACAGATGTTTGTGGACTTTGACATGCAGGGGCGTGGGTATGACATGAGTCTGGTGACATCGCTCCTGACGAAGTGGGGCGAGGGGCGGAGCGTTGAGGACATGCGCAAGCAGGCCAAACCGGTGATGCTTGCCAAGTGGCTTGCCGGGCAGACAGCACAGCATGTGCAGCTCAGTGGCGAGGGTTTGACCTTTGACCGGACGGGCATGTGGCAGGGCTTTGATACGCTCGGTGCTGCCAATGCCGCTGCCACGGGCCGGGGGACGGAGATCGACCTGCCGTGCTTGCTTGTTGCGATCTATCGGGCAGCTGGGATTCCATCAAGGCTTGTGATCGGGATCGATGAGGAGAGCACAAGCAAGGATGTCTATCTGAAACAGGGCAAGGGCGGGAGTCAGATCCGGGTGTGGGTTGAGTTTGCACTCTATGACGAGGTGAACAAGACCTTTGGGTGGGTGCCGGTGGATGTGACACGGATCAGGAAGCAGCAGAGTCGGCTGCCGAATAACTATCTGAATCGACCGCTCGAGTACTTTGGGACGAATGATGAGCTCGACCGTGTTGCGCCGATTGCGTTCCACTTTCACCCCCCGACGACGGTGCGGTCGTATGGAGCCCCGGCGATGTGGGGGTGGTTCGTAACGCCGACACCCCCCGGACGGGCGACGCAGCGGGTCCGGTTCAATATCAACACGACACCGAGGGGTGGGGGGAATGAGAGTCATCTGCCAGCAGACAAGATGGAGCCTTGACGAGCCCCGAGCGCAAGCTCGGGTTCATTGCCTTTACGAGCCCCGAGCGCAAGCTCGGGTTCACGAGTTGTCGATATTCTCAGGGAAAACCAATCCTGTGCGCAAGCACAGGCTCGGTTTGGCTAGTACAACTCGACCATTCATGATCCCGAGCTTGCGCTCGGGGCTCGTAAAGACACGCATGAGTTTTTACAGAATCCGTATTACTCGAACCGATCAAGCCAGTTGGGTTGGGGCAGGTAGGTGTAGTAGTCGGTTGTCTGCACCTGTCCCTCGGGGACGGCTGCGCGAATCATCACATGGCCATCAAGGAAGGCTAGTGAGGCTTCGACGGTGCGCGTGTCGTACCAGTAGCTCTCGCGGTTACCCCCGTCGTCGTAGTTAAAGATGGGGTGCTCGGCAAGAACCCAGGTCTTGGTCGTGTCGAGCACCGGGGGCATGCGTCCGCCGCCCCGGGGCACGAGGGTCGGGAAGTCATCGCCATACTGGTTGGCATCGAGGGCGTGGTCGTTGAGTGTGTAGCTCGCGCCGAGAAGGTCATAGAACGCATCGGTGCGTTCATAGCCTGGGAAGGGGATGTTCTTGGCCCCCTTGTCGAGTGGTGACTCGAAGGGTTCGAGCTCGACATTGGTGTCGGCATCATCTGGGGGCACATCGTGGTTTATGACATAACTATTGAGGGGTCGTCGTTCTGCGCCGACTTCGTTGATTTCAAGGAAGGGGAGCTCGCCCTTTTTGCCGCCAAAGAGCGCACCGATGACGGCGAGTTGCCCATCAAAGCCGGGGACCATGTACTGGGGGAGGTGGTTGTCGTAGTCGTTGAGGTATATCTGGACACCGAGCCCGAGTTGCTGGAGGCGTGAGCCCGCAACTGAGGCCTTGGCTTGCTTTCTCGCAGAGCCGAGGGCGGGGAGGAGGATGCCGATGAGGAGCGCGATAATCGCAATAACGACGAGGAGCTCGATGAGCGTGAAGGCGTTCAGAGACTTTGTATGAGGGGAGTTCATGTGTGTATGGTCACGGCAATGGACGCCGACGCTGAGGCTCTGCGAAGCGTCGGATTTGGTTGGAGGTTGCACGCTCAATCGATCCGACACTTTGCAAGCGCAGTGTCAGCTTCCGGGACAAGGAAAGTGCTTGGAGTGTCAATCCGGTTCTATTCGTCGTCCGGCATCCCACCCACATACAGCACAAAGTCACCCCCCCCTATGTCGTCCTCGGCAATATCGGCTTCATCGGAAGTCACGACGCTGAGCGTACGGATGGTGAACTCTGGGTGCTGTTGCTTGATGAACTGGATCGTGCCGCCGTTGTTGTCAGAGTGGAATCGCCCGACGACCAAGACCGCTGGTTTGTACCCTTCCTCGACCGCCCGCACGACCGAGTCAGCCATGGTGGCATCCCAGATCTGCATCGAGCGGTAGAACTTTTCGACCATGCCCTCGGGCATCCCGCCGCCCTCGCCTTCTTCGCCGTGGCTGTTGCCGCCCATCAGCTCAAAGAACGAGTCGCGGTAGTCGCCCTCGATGAGTTGTTCGGGCACCACGAACAGCCGGCGTTGCTCTGCCCCGAGGGCGGTGAGTGTGTCGAAGCTGTCGGCGGTTGTTTTCTGGACATAACGACGGGGCGCGTTGGCCGCCAAGACCGGCCTGCCTGCCTCCTTGGCCGCTTCGACCATTGTGGCGTGGCCAAGGGGGTAGTTGCCGCTCGTGCGGTTTGAGGCCTTCCGGAAGGCTTCTTCATCGGTAATATCGGAGAGGTAGTCATCGAGGGCGACCTGTGTGTCTCGCTCGAAGAACTCAAGCAGGAGAGCCGCATCGGGGTGGTCGGCGAGGAGGTCCTCCCAGAGGCTTGCAGCGGCTGCGAGCCCGAGTGGGTGGCCGTGCGATTCTCCGATCACGATGACATCGGCACTTGAGACAGTCTCAAGCATGACCGCCCAGGGGACCCGTTCGCCTTGGGGGCCAAAAATCTGGACAGCCTGGCGGGGTTGGTCTGGGAGAACCTCGACTCTGTCGTGGGCACGGTTTTTGCCACAGCCGGTCAAGCCGGTGAGGAGGCACGCGAGGGCTGCTACGACGATGATTGGGTGCTTGGTCATACCCAAGGATGCCCTCTCTAGCCTCCCGCGTCAAGCCCCCGGCCTTCTATCTCTGGGTAGTTCGTCCCTCCGGGACGATCTTCACTCACGGTTCGGAGATCAATGCCACCTCTGATCCCCTCCCGCTGTCAGAGCATCTGCGGCTCGGCCACCACTGCTCGGCCCAGAGCGCAAGGTTCGCCAGGGGCCAGCTGAACTGCCAGTGTTTGGTGGGGTCAGCCGCAATGAGTGCAAGGGCATCTTGTGCGAGGAGGTCCTGCAGGAAGGCTGAGTTGGCAAGGGTACACCCGAGGCCGTCGATCCAGTGCTGGAACGGCAGCGGGAAACTGGCCTTGGGGAGTTGGAGGATCGATCCGGGGATTGTGCCCGAAAATGCCTCACGGAGGGCGATCTTTGTGTGGTCGGGAGCGATGAAACGATCGGCTATGGGGAGGGCTTCTGCAAGGGAGGCGACTCGGTGATCGGCAAAGGGGGTGCGGCCCTCGACCGAGGCGAGCATCGTCGCGGTGTCGAGCCGTTGCAGCAAGCCGGTGAGGTTGACGCGTCGCTGAAAGCGGAGGTGATCGGCGAGGGGGTTGTCGTGGGGGTCTTGGTGCTGGGCGGTGGCCTCGAACTCACTGGCAAACCAGTTGGTGAGGTGCGCATCACCGTCGAGGCGGGCCCAGGATTCGCGTGAGAACAGTTGGGGCTTGGATTCGACCGGGCACCAGGTAATGCTTGTGAGTTGGAAGAGCCCCGGGTCGTCGTTGCCGGCAGCGATGTGCGCAGCAGCAGGGCGGAGGGTGTGGTCGTAGCCGCCAAAGAGTTCGTCAGCGCCCTCGCCCGAGAGCGTGACAATGCAGCCATCGGCGCGGAGTTGGCGGGCGACCTCGTTGATGGCGACTTCGTTGGGTGTTGAGAGTGGGACACCTTGCTGCGCGACCATCTCGCTCCATCGGGTCAGGAAGAGTTCGCGGGTGATCGGGACCTCGGTGTGATTCGTTCCGAGTTGGTTGGCGAGTACGCGGGCGTGCAAGAAGTCGTCGTCCTGGGGCTGGCTGTCGATTGATTTGGCGGCGGGAGCACCTGCGCAGTAGGTCCGCAGGTCATGGTGGCGATCACGCGTGATGGTCGTGATGATCGCGCTGTCGAGCCCGCCGCTGAGCAGACAGCATGTTGGGACATCGGCCCGGAGGTGGGCGTTGACGGATTCGTGCAGGCTCTCGCGCACCATCGCAAACCGCTCGGGCTGGGTGTCGGCAATCGCGGGGGTGGTCGTGGGGGTGGTCGTGGGGGCATCGAGGCCGAGGTTGTGGTGCTGGATTGTCAGTCGATCGTCTCGGAGGTCGATCTGTATGACCCGGCCTGGCGGGAGCGCGCGCACACCCTCGAACATCGTCCGCTCGCCCAGTACCGTGCGGATCGTGGTCAGGTAGGCGCTGATACCGAGGAGGTCGGGCTCGGGCGTGACAGCCGGGTGCTCAAGGATCGGCACGGGCTCGCTGGCAAAGAGTACAAG
>JAJRZG010000030.1 GCA_024275365.1 Planctomycetota bacterium
CGGGTTGCCTTCTTGCGGGTCACTTTTTTCGCAGCCTTTTTCCGAGTGGCTTTCTTCGCGGCCTTTTTCCTGGTCGCTTTCTTCTTCGCCATTTCCAATCTCCTTGGGATCACGCGAAGCTCGGGCATCGGCATCGTGCCGACAAGAACGACCGTCGTTCCGTCCCGAGTCATCTGGAATATCGGGTAAGACACACACATGTCTTGAGCCAAGAACACTCTACAACAAATCTCAACTCGCCGCAGCATCGTACAAGCACCACAGATGCAACCGCGCGTAGTGTGCGCTGCTTCGTCCGATTGTGCAAGTCGGTGGTATGTGGGTGCGCCGATCTCACTCGATTTGGTGCAGCAAGACTTGGGAGAAGAACCAGACGAACAACACTCCGCCGCACTCAAAAACATCGCACAACAGTCCGACCAGTGCGTCACGAATCCAAGCGCACCGGATCGCGGGATACTCCGATCGTGACCGATCCTTGCCACGATGCACCACGCACAAGAATACGAAACGCGATGATCGTGTAAAACCGACGAAGTCTTGACTTCATGCCGAGAAGTCCGCACGATCGAGCATGATCGTGGCATGTTCGCAACATTTCGATGCGCAAGACCCGCGCAAGATGCCGGCACAAGACCGCGACAAGCATCCGTGACGACCGATACACTCACTGTGCGTCACATCCCGATCACACACGCACACGACCATGTCTTCCACACGCAAAGTCCCCACTCGATGGTTCCCGCGAAAGGCCACCCATGACATCCATCTCACAGTCCACACTCTCCACAGGCACCGCTGTTGTCATCGAAGCAAACCCCGGTGTCGAGTCGGTTGCGATGGTCTGGTTTGTCCCTGCTGGGGTCGCGCATGACCCATCTGACCATTTTGGAATTTATGCGTTCTGGGCCGAACTTTTACTCCGAGGCTCAAAAAATCTCGATTCGCGCGCTCAGGCCGATGCCTTTGACCGTCTCGGTACCAGCCGATCAGCGCAGGTGACGAGCCGATTTCTGACCATCGGCGCGACCACACTGGGTGTCAAACTCGCCGAGTCGTTGCCCCTGCTTGTCGATATGGTGCGTCAACCACGCTTTGACGATGCCTCGATTGAACCGTCACGAGAGCTCTGCCTTCAGGCGATCGAATCGCTCAAAGACGATCCCGGCGAGCGGGCAGCACTGGGTGTCCGGGCTCGCCACCTCGCCCCACCCTTCAACCGCTCAACCCTCGGCACTGTCGCTGGGCTCAACGCCATCACAGCCGACTACATCCGCAACCGCTGGCCAGAGTCCGCAGTGCCCGCCGGGTCGATCATCGCCATCGCGGGGCGTGTCGATGCTGCCGCAGTCATCGAGCAACTCGAAACTCTCCTCAGTGATTGGATCGGCACGCACGACGAGCCCACGCCCGATGCCAAACCCCCGCGTGGGTGCGCACACGAGATCGACGACTCCAACCAGGTCCAGATCATCCTCATGCACGATGCCCCTGCCTAATCGAGCGAGAAAGCTGTGCTCGAACGCCTTGCCATCAGCGTGCTCAGTGGCGGGATGTCCTCTCGCCTATTCACCGAAATCCGCGAGAAACGAGCCCTCTGCTATTCCGTCGGTGCCCGATACGCCACCGACCGCGACTTCGGTATCGTCACCGCAAGTGTCGGCACCCAGCCCGAGCGAGCCCAGGAATCGCTCGATGTTCTCGTCGCCGAGATGCAGAGGCTCTCGACACCCAAGGGCCGCGTCACACCCGAAGAGTTCTGCCGGGCTGTCGTCGGGATGAAGTCCGGCCTGGTCTTCAGCGGCGAATCGACCGGCGCACGAGCCTCAGCCCTGGCGAGCGATGTGTTCCGCCTCGGCACGCCCCGCTCGCTCGAACAGCTTGCCGCCGAGGTCGATGCCATCACGCTCGATCAGCTCAATGCCTACCTCGCCACCCGGTCGCTCGGTGAGGTCACCATCCAGACCGTGGGGCCCGAGCCCCTGACCCCGCCGATCTGATCTCCCCCACGCCTCCCCACGCCAGACGGATGTCGGACCTGAGTCCTCGAAGGTCCGGGTGGATTGTTCCATAGCGCCCGTCGGTGTCTGGTGCTCGACCCGGACCTTCGCGACGCCTCAGGTCCGGCATCCCCAATACACCCGATCCCCTCCCCTACACTCCCCCCCATGCCCGGCCGTCAGCGAACCCATTTCTGGCACTACCTCTTGCTTGCCATCGTCCTCGGGCTGCTTGGGTGGTTCCTCGTCACCCCCATCCTCATGACGGTCCGGGGCGGCTTTGCAGCAGACCCCGCGACCGGTAAGGGCTTCACCCTCGACCACCTCTACCTCGTCTTCCTCGACCCGCTCAACCGACAGGGTCTCCTCAACTCCGGCGGCATCGGGCTCTTCACAACGCTGCTCTGCATGGCGATTGGTGTGCCCCTGGCAATCCTCAACGCCGGGTACAGCTACCCATGCAAAAAGCTGCTCAATGCGGTCGCGCTGGTGCCCCTCATCCTGCCCCCCTTTGTCGGGGCGATCGGGCTCCGGGCGATCCTGGGTCGTCAGGGCACACTCAACACCCTCCTCGGCACCGACTTCGACATCCTCGGCGAGGGTCGGTTCTGGGGTGTCGTCGTTACCCAGGCACTCCACCTCTACCCCATCATCTATCTGAATGCGACCGCTGCTCTTGCCAACCTCGACCCCGCGCTCAAAGAGTGCGCAGAGAATCTGGGTGCCGGGCCATTCCGACGATTCTTCGGCATCACGCTCCCCCTCATCCGCCCCGGACTCTTTGCCGGCGGCACCATCGTCTTCATCTGGTCGTTCACCGAGCTCGGCACGCCGTTGATGTTCGACTACTACACCGTGACCCCTGTCCAGATTTTCTTTGGGCTCAAAGAAGTCGAGAACTCCGCAGAGCCCTACGCCCTGACTGTGGTGCTGCTCGGGTGCTCGGTCCTTCTTTATGCCTTCGGCAAAAAGCTCTTTGGTGGCCGGGCATACGCGATGTATTCCAAGGCAAGCCGGGCAAGCGCCGAGAAACCCCTCGTCGGTACAGCGGGCTATCTCGCAGCAGCCGCCTTCTTCGCCGTCGGGTTCTTGGCGATCCTCCCCCACCTCGGTGTCATCTTCACAAGCCTCTCAACCCCCGGGTCGTGGTACCGCTCCATCCTCCCCGAATCGCTCACCCTCGACCACTTTGGCTACGCCCTGAGTGACCCGGCCGCCACCACCTCCATCCGTAACAGCCTCTTCCTCTCGCTGGCTGCCATGAGCCTTGATATCGTCGTAGGTCTGGTTATCGCCTACCTGCTCGTCCGCACGACCATCCGTGGCCGAGGCCTGCTCGATGCGCTCTCGATGCTGCCGCTTGCTGTGCCCGGTCTGGTCATGGCGTTTGGCTATGTCGCGATGACGCTGGCGTGGCCCTTTGGTCGCCCACTGGTCATCGGGAGCGCAGAAGACCCACTGCTGACGATCCCGGTGCTCTTCCCCGGCGTGCTCGAAGTCTTCGGGGCCAACCCCAACCCCTTCCCGCTGCTGGTGATCGCCTATGCCGTGCGCCGATTGCCTTATATCGTGCGCTCCACGGTCGCCGGGCTCGAGCAGACCTCGGGCGAACTCGAAGAGGCTGCGGTCAATCTCGGTGCCTCGCGCCCCGTCGCGGTCTTCAAGATCATCGTCCCCCTCATCATGGCCAACATCATCGCGGGGGGGTTGCTCGTCTTCAGCTTCTCGATGCTCGAGGTCTCCGACTCGCTGATCCTCGCCCAGAAGAGCATCCACTACCCGATCACCAAGCAGATCTTTGCATTCAGCGAGATGCTCGGGGTCGGGCAGCATGTCGCCAGCGCGATGGGTGTGTGGGGCATGGCGCTGCTGACAGTCACGCTTGTGGGTGCGTCGTTGCTCCTGGGCAAAAAGCTCGGCTCAATCTTCCGGGTGTAGCGCAGCGCTCTTTTTTGACGCCGGACCTGAGGCTTTGCGAAGGTCCGGGTCGCGGGCGCAGAGATCGTCTCGTCCCGCGCGAAACGCAATCCGGACCTTCGAAGACTCAGGTCCGGCATCCATCGGATAGGCTCTCGAGAACCCGATGGAGACACGCCGCTACCAGTCCGGATCCGAGTTGTTCGCCGCGGTGGGCCCGATGCTCACTGCCCGCGAGCCCGAGAACAGCCTGCTCCTCGGCTTTGCCCAGAGCGAGCGCCCGTTCATCGGGTGTGAACTCGCCCTCGCCGCCTTCACGAGCAGCGAACCACAGGCAGCCCTCCTCCAGACCTCGATCAACGAGGCCATCCTCAGCCGGGCAGATGACGAAGCCGCCAAAGCCCTCGGGCGTGCGCTCGCCGAGATCGGGACCAACTCCCAAGGCATCGTCGGCCCCGCGCGTGCAGTCCACGCCGCAGCCATCGCCTGTGCCAAAGCACAAGCGGGCGTGGCGATCCGCCTCGAACGCCGACTGCTCTTGCACACTCTGGAGGGTGAACCCCGGGCCGCCATCACGGTCGAAACACTCCGCCCCGCCGAGATGCGTGATATGCCCATGCTCATCGATTGGTCGGAGGGCTTTGAGCGCGATACCAATACCTCAGGGCACACCCGCAAGGCAGAAGAGCGAGTGAAACAGGGCATCGAGGCGGGCCGATTGTTCGTGCTCGAACACGCCGAACACCCCGTGGCAGCCGCGAGTTGGGGCAGGCCCACAGCCAACACCAAAACCATCAACTTAGTCTATACCCCACCCCAACTCAGGGGCCGAGGGCACGGCAGAGCAATCACAGCACTGCTCGCACAGTACCTCCTCACCCTCGGCACGCGAGACATCCTGCTTTTTACCGATGCCGACGACCCAATCCCCAACCGGCTCTACGCCCGCGTGGGGTTCACCCCCACGCACCTACAATCCCCCGTGCTCAACGACGACCCGACAACCCGCCCCATCCTCGCAGTCACCCTCGGCGATCCCGGCAGCATCGGCCCCGAGGTCATCGTCAAGGCGCTCTCCGATCGCAAGGTCCGCAACGCAGCCCGCTGGCGCATCCTCGGCACAGGTTCAGCCCTCCACCACGCTGCCGAGCGAGCAGGCATAGACCCCTTCTGGTGGCGGGTCGCGCACAACTCCGACCTTATCGACACGACATGCACCCACGAGGTCACGCTGATCGACTACGAAGCGGCAGATGCACTGCTCACCCCGCCCCGCGCCCCCGCCAAACGCAGCGGCGAGCTCTCCTTCCGCTTCGTCGAGGATGCCATCAAGGCTGCGGCGCTACCGGCCAGTGATCCACTCCGTGTCGCGGGCATCGTCACCGGTCCGATCTCAAAAGAAGCCTGGGCGATGGCTGGGCGGGGCAAATATCCCGGGCACACCGACCTGCTCGCCACCCGCTTCCGCACCAAACGCCACGGGATGATGTTCGTCTGCGACCACTGCCGGGTGATTCTCGCCACCGCTCATCTGCCCCTGATGGAGGTACGGAACCAGCTCACCATCGGCCGGGTCTTCGACGCGATCGATCTGGGCAACGACACCTGCAAGCAACTCGGTATCGTCCGCCCTCGCATCGCGGTCTGCGGCCTCAATCCTCACGCCGGCGAAGGAGGACTGCTCGGGGATGAGGAACAACGGATCATCACCCCCGCGATCGAGGTCGCCCGCGGGCATGGCATCGAGGCCTCGGGGCCCTATCCGGGCGATACGGTCTTCCGCGACGCAATCCCCAGCCCCGAGGGCCGACGGGCAAAGTTCGATCTCGTCGTGGCGATGTATCACGACCAAGGGCTGATCCCCC
>JAJRZG010000279.1 GCA_024275365.1 Planctomycetota bacterium
ATCATCGTAGTCGGCTTTGCAGGCTTTTCCTTGTTGGGAACTGCCTCAGAAACCATGCTGGAAACCCGCCACAACCGATTCGTCGGCTACATCATCTGGTTCGAAATCGTCAACATCGGGATCATCAACGCCAGCACCATCGACCCGATAATCAAAAACATCAGCACAATCACCGCCGGCTCGAGCAAGGCGAGCAATCGGCTGGTTCGGCGGTCGAGTTCGTCGGCCATATCCCTCGCCAGGCCGTCAAAAGCCGTATCAAGATCACCCGCCCGCTCGGCAGCCATCAACAGCCGCCGGGTCGCCAGAGGCAGGGCGGTCACCTTGTCGATCAAGCCATGGAGCACACCCCCCTCGACAAGCCTCGTCCGCAGGGTCTTGAGCTGGCTCTGGAGCGTGGGGTGCCGGACGGCCCCGTTGGCAATACCCAGAGCATCGGCCAGAGGCACACCTGACCGCGAAAGAGCTGCCATCACCGAGAAAAACCTCGCCGACTCCTGAATCAGGATGACCTGCTTGAGCGCGGGCAGGCTCCGGCTCAGCCGCCCAAGCGCAAGAAACACATGCCTCCGCCCGAAGACGAGCAAGACCGCAACCACCGCCACCCCGCCAAGCAGATACGCCCACTCGGTCTTCATGAAAACACCGACATCAACGAGGACCGCTGTAAACCAGGGCAGTTTCGCCCCAGCCTCTTCCAGCGACTGCCCGATCCGCGGAATCACCGCGATCAACAGCACCAGGGCTGCCATCACCGCGATACACAGCACAACCACTGGGTAGAGCATGACCGTCCCGGCCTTGCCCTTGATCGCTTGCTGCCTGCGGGCCGTCTCGGCAAGCTGGGCAGCCGAGCCGCCCAGATCACCCGTCCGCTCGGCTGCCTGATAGACCGCGACCGTGATCTCATCAAAGACCCCTACCTTGCGGCAGGTATCGGCAAAGCTCGTCCCCCCCGCGACCATCTCCATCATCCGCGCGACCACCGGCTGCATCCCCGGCGTCACCACCGTTGCAGTCACTTCCAACGCCTCGACCAGAGGCACCCCCCGGGTCAGCAGCATCGAGAGCTGGCTGTTGAGCTCGACCTGATCTTTGAGGGTCAGACGGGGCTCGCTGGCAAAGGCCGCCGGCAGCCGCCAGGTGCGAAGCAGAACCATCCGATCCTGCCGGAGGGTGTCTGCCAGCGCCCGCTCGGAACGGGCCTGGCGCAGCCCGACCGTCCGCCCACCCTTGGGGGTGGTGGCAAGATAGAGAAAGGGGCTGGGCGTACCGATTCTGCTCACAGTGCAAGTCTACCGGCCGGGTGGGGCTCGGGTTCAGGGAAGTTCATCCATCAGGAAGCTCATCCAGACAGAACAGAGGCCGGGTGGGTTGATCGGTCCGCCTGCTGCGTCCACAATCTCATCCCCCCCCTCCATCCCCCGCTGAACGCTCAACGGGAAAATCTGTTGCCCCCGCTGCCTTCACTGTCTCTGGATTCGAAGACACAATCGCCACCAAGATACCAGCTTCTACGACTTCGATCGGCTGATACAGGGGGCGACCCTGCGGAATTGTAGCGAGTTCGGAAATGACAGCATCGGCCAAATGGGATACGCTGAAACCATGCCAGCAATCCGCGGGGTTCCACACCCATTCCCATACCAAGGCAGCAAGCGTCAACTGGCCACCCAGATACTGTCGCTTATTCCAGAGGGCACAAGCCGTATCCACGAGCCATTTCTTGGGTCAGGCGCGATCTCGATTGCCAGTGCATACACGGGGAAAGCTGAGTTTTTCTTTCTCAGTGACAGTCATACACCCCTCGCTCGACTCTGGCGAGCAATCATCCACCGGCCTCACAAACTCTCGGATGGTTACGAGTCGCTCTGGCAAGAGCAACTCGGATCGGAACGAGAGTTCTATGACAAAGTGCGTGCTCGCTTCAACACATCCCACGAACCAGAGTGCTTCCTCTATCTCCTCGCCCGTTGTGTCAAAGCTGCTATCCGCTACAACGGCAAGGGCGAGTTCAATAACAGCCCGGATAATCGGCGTCTGGGAATGAATCCCGACACGATGCGCGCAAATATACGAAATACATCAGAGCTCTTCCGTGGACGGTGTGAGATCAGTTCTCGCGACTATCGCCAAACGCTCGATTCCATCGAACAAGGTGATGTGGTATACCTTGATCCACCGTACCAAGGGGTTTGCAACACCCGCGATCACCGGTACCACTCGGGTATTCTCTTTGATGAGTTTGTCGAATACCTTCAAGAGCTTAACAATCGCCGTGCTTTGTTCATCGTAAGCTACGATGGACGAACGGGCGAACGCAGCCATGGCCGAGAACTTCCAAGACATCTGCAAGCAACAAGGCTTGAGGTTCCTGTCGGCAGGTCTTCGCAATCAACACTCCTTGGCCGCTCTGAGTTGACCGTCGAGTCGTTGTATGTCTCGCATGATTTAGAAGCTCTCGCACTTGCCCTCGACACACGCCTTCGCGCCGAGGACGAATCCCTGTTCTCCGCCTCGATTTGACGACAATGGCAACTCCCTCGAAGGAACTCCGACTTGCACTCGACAAAGTGACTGGCAAACGGGCAATGCTCGTAGTTGAGTTGATTCTCGCGCAGGGTTCCGTCACAACCGAAGATCTTAAGGCCAAAGGCTACGAACACCCTCCACGCGCGATCAAAGATGTGAAAGATCAGGGCATTCCTCTTGTTCGATCGTGGACCAAAAACGCCGAAGGCAAGAAGATCGCAGAGTATAGATTCGGCAGCCCGAAGGACTTGCGAATCGATCAACTCAAGGGACGAAAGGCGATCCCGAAGCGATTGAAACAAGACATCCTTAATGCACATGGAAGCCGCTGTGCCATATGCCGAGCTACCGGCAATACCCGCTCCCTGCAAGCCGACCACCGTGTCCCGTACGAAGTCTCTGGTGATGATGGAACACTGAACCTTGACGAGTTCATGCCGCTGTGTACTTCCTGCAATCGAGCGAAGTCCTGGTCGTGCGAGAGTTGTGAGAACTGGAAACACACGCGAGACCTCACTGTGTGCCGAACATGCCACTGGGCAACACCTGAGGGATATAGTCATGTCGCGGGGACGGACATCCGAACTCTTTATCTGACATGGGAGGGTCAAGAGACCAAGTTATTTGATCGGCTGACTGCATGTGCCAAACAGCAAGGTATCGCTGCGGAGGATCTTGCGAAGAAGATTCTCCAACAAGCAGTTCGGCAAAGCAGGTGATCGGCCAATGGCAGGTGGTACCAACCCTCTCCCGCCATAACAGCTGCTGAATATTGAGGCCGGGCGGGTTGATCGGTCCGCCTGCTGCGTCCACAATCTCGCCACTCCTCTCCATCCCCCGCTGAACGCTTCAACGGGTCCATCTGTTGCCCCCGCCACCAAGACAACTCGGCGGGGTGAATCGAAGGGAAGTATCGGTCATGCGAGCCCTCATCAAACACCACGCTGGCCCGGAACTCCAGTTTGTTTCTGACCGCCCAAAGCCGACCCCCGGCCCCCGTGATGTTCTCATCCGCGTCACCCACGCCGGGATCTGTGGCACAGACCGCCATATCTGGGAGTGGGACCAGTGGTCAGCATGCCGGGTGCCCGTCGGGATCGTGACCGGGCATGAGTTTGTCGGCGTGATCGAAGAAGTCGGCAGTGCGGTCACGAGGTATCAGCCCGGGCTTCGGGTGAGCGCCGAGGGGCACACCACCCAGGGCACCGACTACAACAGCCGCACCGGCAACGCCCATATCGCAAGCGACACCAAGATCATCGGCATCGACCGTGACGGCTGCTTTGCCGATTTCGTCTGTGTGCCCGAGGACAATGTCTGGCCCGTCCACAAAGACATCCCCGACAAAGTGGCAGCCGTACTCTACCCGCTGGGCAATGCCGTCCACACCGTGATGGCGGCCGATGTGAGTGCCAAGAGCGTGCTGATCTCGGGCGTGGGGATCATCGGTCTCATGGCGGTGACGGTCGCCAAGGCAGCCGGGGTGAGCCGAATCTTCTGTACCGATATCAACCCGCCCCGCCTCGAACTGGCCAAGCGGCTCGGCGCGATCGAGGCCTACGACGCCCTCAACGGCAACGGCTGGATCGAGGAGATCCGCAAGGCGTGCCGAGGCGAGGGGGTCGATGTGCTCCTCGAAATGTCGGGGGCCGAGAGCGCCCTCGACCAAGGCTTCCGCGCCCTCCGCAACGGCGGCACCGCAGCCATGCTCGGCCTGCCCGCCAAGCGCGTGACCTTCGACTTCAACGAGAACATTATTTTCAAGGGCTGCACGGTGCTCGGGATCAACGGCCGCAAGATGTTCGAGACCTGGTACCAGATGGAAGAGTTACTGCTCAGCGGCCGCCTCGAGCTCGACGAGATCATCACCCACCAGTTCCCGTTGGAGGAGTACCGCACAGCCTTCGAAACGATGATCTCGGGGGAGGGGATCAAGGTGGTTTTGGAGATGGGGTGAGGGGAGGATACGGCATGCCAGAGATTAGTAGGTTCTTCGGGATAGTCATCGCGATGTATTACAACGACCATGAGCCCGCGCACTTTCACGCGCGGTATGGGGGTCATGCCGTGACATTTTCTGTCGAGGAACTTCGCCCCCTTGACGGACGGCTCCCGCCTCGGGCATTGGGGCTGGTAAGCGAGTGGGCGGCCCAGCATTAGGATCAACTGCTTGAGAACTGGCACCGGGCAAGAGCACACGAGGCGCTTGTACCGGTTCCTCCCCTGGAGTAGAATAACACCATGGTGCATGAGATCACGAAAGTGACGCATGAAGGCGGGTGGCAACTGCGACTGACCTTTGCAAATGCTGAGGTTCGGAGAATCGATATCCGTGAACTCATCGAGTTTGACGGTGTCTTTGCTCCGCTTGCCGATCAAGAGCACTTCGCACAGGTCGAGGTCGTGCCGGACCTCGGCTCCATCGCGTGGCCCAACGGGGCTGATCTGTGCCCGGATGTGCTCTACTCGCACAGCACACGGGTTGATTTCAGCGCCGCGTAGCACGGCTCTGCCAGCCACCTCGGCTCTATGTTCTCGGGTTCTGCGCCGAGTGTGCACGATGCTCTCAAACACATGACGCGAATAACTCGTCCGCTTCTACGAGCCCTGTGCGCAAGCACAGGTTCTGGATATGCCCGTGACAGTCGGCCATCCACAAACCCGAGCTTGCGCTCGGGGCTCGTAGAGATGCCCACGAACTCTTCGCAATCCGTATCAGTTCCGCCACCGCTTGTGGCACGCCGTACAACTCTTCGCCACCGCCCTGTAGGTCTGCTCGATGAACGCCGGGTCGTAGGTGATGCGGGTGACGGAGGCTTCAAGGGCACTGGCTCGCTCGGCAGCACGGCGCATGGCCTCGATGAACTCGGCGCCCTCAACCTGGCTGTCGGGGTCGTCGAGCAACGCGCGGAAGTGGTCGGCAAGAATCCCCGTCTCGGCGGCTGGATCAAGATCGGGGTGGTCGGCAGGCATCTGCCACCCGGCTGCGCGGATGAGCTTGATCCGGTCCCAGGTCTCGTCGATCGCAACCATCCCCTCGACCATCCCCGAGACGGGTTGATACTCGGCCAACTCACACCCTGCCTCGGCAAAGGCTGCATCGAGATCGGCGATGGGGCGGGCGTTCTCGACACTCGCCCAGAGGCCGGGGTAGTTTGTGCTCGTGCCGGCCGATTCGAGGAAACGGGCCGCGTGGTCGTTGGTCATGCGCCCCAGACTGACCAACGCCACAGCCGCAGCCGCCGGGCCTCGGTGCTTGCCGTGGTGGCAGTGGATGTAGATCGGCCCGGGGCTGTCGCGGAGGGCCTTGGTCAGGGCGAGTTGCTGCTTGGGGTCGAGGGCGTCGTAGCCGATGGGGATGTGAATGTACCCCATGCCCCGCTCGGGGGCGAGTTCGAGATTTGGGCGGGCACCATCGACACTGATAACGGTCTTGACACCGAGTTGGGCAAGCGAGTCGAACGCCTCGGGGGTGTTTGGGCCTGAGCCGCTGAAGACGAAGGGGGTGAGGAAGAAGAGGTTGTGGATGCCGGGGGCATCATCACCGAGCGCAATGGCGGGGGCTGACTTGGCACCATCTGCGATGATCGTCGCGAGTTGTTGCTCGCCTTCTGGGGCAAGCGCGATGTCGCCATGCGTCGGCGAGCAGGACACTTGCATGAAGAAAATGGTGGCGGGCAGTGCAATCATGGCCACGCAGAGTCGAGGCCATTGGGCTCGCCGGAAAATTTTGGACTGCTGTTTTGATGAGAGTTGCATCCGCATGGCCAAACTATACCGGAGAACATCTCAGAAGGTTCACACTCTCTGTATCGATAATGTGGTTAACACTGTGCCATAGAGCCGATCCCCAGCGTCCCCCAGTCCGGGCAGGATGTACCCTCGCTCGTTGAGTTGCCGATCGACCGCTGCAGCATAAATCACAAGTTCAGGCTCTGCCTCACGGATCCTCGCGATCCCCTCCGGCGACGCAACAAGGCACATGAACCGCAGATCGTGGGCACCAGCAGCACGGAGTATTTCCAGGGCGGCGATTGCTGAGCCTCCGGTCGCGAGCATGGGATCAACCAATATCACCGGTCCCGCATCCAGATCGGCGGGAAGTTTGTTGAGGTAGGCCATCGGTTCGAGGGTCTCTTCGTTGCGAGCCATGCCCAGATGCCCGACGCGGGCCTCGGGCATGACCTCCATCACGCCTTCAGCCATGCCGAGCCCAGCCCGGAGAACGGGGACGATCGTGATGGTGCCCCGCAGCCGCGAGCCGGTCATCGGCTCCATCGGGGTCTCGATCTCGACGGGGTCGTGGGGGAAGTGCCGCGTCACCTCATAGACCATGAGCCCGGCGATCTGGGCCATGAGTGCGCGGAAGGCCCGCGGGTTGGTCGACGACTCTCGCAGCCACGAGAGTTTGTCCTGGATGAGCGGGTGGTCGAAGACGACAGTATTGGCATCGGGCATGAGACAAGGATACACGAATCGGTCATCGCCCGGCAGCTGGTTGCGAGTGGAAGGCCGCCACGCGCAGCGTCGGCGCAATCCCCCTCCGCCCTGCGGAGGGGGTGGCCAAGCGAAGCGATGGTCGGGGGAGGTGCGGAAGGTGCAGCGTGGCAATAGGGTTGGGAAGATACCTCAAGACACACCTCCCCCGGTCGCTGGCGCGACCACCCCCTCCTCAAGGAGGAGGGGGATCGCGCTGGTCGCTGCGCGACCGCCTTTCCGCGAGGTGTTGCATGTGGTACAACACACGCAAGGAGCCGACCATGCCCAGCCGCGATGAACTCGACCGTTGTGCTCTTGATGCCGCGATCACCCAGGCGGAGAAGTCCCTCGCTGAGGGGGGCATCCCGATCGGGGCAGCCCTGATGACCCCCGATGGCACGATCGTCGCTGTCGGACATAACCAGCGCGTGCAGGTGGGCGACCCGACAGCCCACGGCGAGATGAGTTGCATCCGCGCAGCCGGCCGAAGGCTGGACTGGCACACGCTGACTTTGGCGACAACGCTTTCGCCGTGCGCGATGTGCGCGGGGACAGCCGTGCTGCACCGGGTGCAGCGGGTCGTGATCGGCGAGAACAGGACCTTTCAGGGGCGCGAAGACTGGCTTGCCGAGGCGGGGATCGAGGTGGTGGTGGTTGACGATCCGCGGTGTGTGGCGTTGATGGAGCGGTTCATCGCCGAGCACCCCGAGTTGTGGAACGAGGATATCGGCGTGCCGGGAGTCTGATCCCCCTCCGCCCTGCGGAGGGGGTGGCCAAGCGAAGCGATGGTCGGGGGAGGTGTGTCTTTCCATCCCCCTCCTCCCTGAGGAGGGGGTGGTCGCGCCAGCGACCGGGGGAGGTGTGTCTTTCGTGCTTTCCCAACCCCATTGCCACACTGCCCATCCCGCACCTCCCCCGCCATCGCTGCGCTCGGCACCCCCTCCTCAGGGAGGAGGGGGATTGCGCTCGAACCCGATGCTGGCGATCGTGACATCATCATCGAGTGCCTCGGTTGCTGCGTAGCCGAGGACCGCATCGAAGAGGCGTTCGACATCTTCGTGGGCTGTTGCGCAGGTGGCGAGGGTCTCGATCGTGCGCACAATGCCGAACTCGCTGCCGTCGTAGGCCCGTTGCTCGGGCACGCCATCGGAGAGCAGCACGATCCGTCCGGTCGGCCCGAGGCGGACCGTCTCGTCGTGATAGCGCGCGTCCGGATCGATCCCCAGAGGCAGCCCGCCGACAGTCGAAAGCAAAGCGGGCGCCGCCTCGGCAGACTCTCGCACGAGCCAGTGCCCGTGCCCGGCATCGACAAACCGCACCGTGCGGCTGGCGGGGTCGATGATACCGACCCAGAGCGAGATGAAACGCCCGCCGGGGAGCATCGGCGCAAGCTCCGGCTCGATCGCGTTGAGTGCTGAAGCCGGGCTGTCGGTGGTGCGGAGCGCCGCGTTGAGCATCGTCTGCGTGGTCGCCATGAGGATGGCAGCTCCGACGCCTTTGCCCGCGACATCGCCGAGATAGACCCCGACCCGGCCGCCATCGAGCGGGAGGATGTTGAAGAGGTCTCCTGCAACAAAGTGTCCCGGTTTCATGCGCATGCTGTAGGAGACGCCGTGGCATCGGCCGTCGGGTTTGGGCATGAGCAGCCGTTGGGCCTCGGCTGCTGCCCCGACATCGTGCATGATCTCGGCGTTGAGGCGTTCGAGCGAGGCCCGTCGCTGGTTGGCAAGGGCAAGCCCCCCGACCCGGCAGATCGCCTCGCAGAACCCGGCAGCGTCAGGCTCGATCTTGCTGGCACTGCGGGTGTCGCGGCCACGGTCGTCAAGATAGAGAAACGCATCGACCACGCCGCCGACCTTGATCGGGGCGCAGATCGCCGCCTGGAGACCGAGCCTCGCGGTCGAATCGTGGTGTGTCGCGGGTGTATCGTGCCTGAGTCGGGCGACTTGCCCGGCAGCAGCTGTCTGGATGAGCGTGCGGGAGAATGTGTCGTCTGCAAAGGGCTCGCCCGTCTCGGCGAGCATCTCGACATCTTCGCCTGCCAGCCGAAAGACGGCTGCCCGTGGGAATCCGGTCCCTTTGTGGGCTGCTTCGACGATCGCGCGGGCAAAGGCCGTCTGGCTCGGGGCCGCGTTGATGCTGGAGGCACAATCAATCAGCAGATCAAGCCGACGGCGGGCGAGTGAGCGGAGTTCCCGTCTGGGGACAGGGTCCACCCGCTCGCCGGGGTCGAGGCGATCGGGGCCGACCGAGACGGTCTGCTTCGAGGGGCCTGTCGAAACGCCGAGATGCACCCGCAAGATCCAAGGCCCGATCGTGAGCAGGTCAAGATCGCTCAGCGGCGAGGGGGCCTCGGGCGCAACAGGCAGAGCATTGAGCAGCACACCCGTCCGGCTCTCGAGGTCGGTGACAAGCCAGGTGCCGCCGGGACAACTGAGCGAGGCGTGCCGGCGGGAGACCGCCGGGTCTGACAACTGCACATTGCAGGCTGCGCTGCGGCCGAGGATGAGCGTCGAAGCAGGGTTAACCCGTACCTCGGCAAAGGGTGGGCCATGGACCGGGACGAGCCTGAGCTGTTGACCCTCGTGGCGACGCATGAGGCTTTATAGCAGGTGTGCCTGTGGAGAGTTTGTACAGAGCCCCTCGCACGAGCGAGGATTGCCGGCTCACGAGAGCCCTTTGCATCATCTCGATCTCTGGACTCAGGCTTTGCGCGCGGTGCTTGGACGCCGACACTGAGGCTGCGCAGGCAGCCGAAGTGTCGGATCAAGTGACCCCGGATGCTCCCCAATCACATCCGACGCTTCGCACGCTCAGTATCGGCGTCCGAAATACTTTGGGCCAAGACGCTCTTTGGAATACAAAAACCCCTCGCGTGCGCGAGGGGTTCTGTGGTAAGCGTGTGATCTGTTGTGGAGGGAAGCTGCGTTAGACGAAGAGCTTACCTTCCTTGGCTGCCCCGATGAGGACATCGGCGACCTCGGGCCTGCTGAACTCGGCCGGGGGGCGCTCGCCACCTTCGAGCATCTCGCGGACCTTGGTGCCGCTGAGGAAGACGATGTCGCCCTCGATCTTGGGGAAGCTCTTGAAGGAGACCATCCCCCCATAGGTCTTGGACCAGCCCGAGTGCTCGAACTTGAGGGGGATGATGCCGAGGTTGTCCAGGTCGATCTCGTCGAAGATGTGCTGGGCGTCGTAGGTGCCGTAGTACTTGCCGACGCCGGCATGGTCGCGGCCGACGATGAAGTGCGAGCAGCCGTAGTTCTTGCGCATGATCGCGTGGTGGATCGCCTCGCGGGGACCGGCGTAGCGCATGGCTGCGGGGAGCACGGTCACCATCGTGGCGGCGGAGTTGAAGTATTTTTCGGTGAGGGCGTCGATCGCCTTCATGCGCACATCGGCGCGGATGTCGCCCTTCTTGGTCTCGCCGACGAGCGGGTGGATGAGCAAGCCGTCGGTGATCTCCTGGGCACACTTGATGACATACTCGTGGGCACGGTGGATCGGGTTGCGCGTCTGGAAGGCAACGACCGTCTTCCAGCCCTTCTTCTCGAACGCCTCGCGGGTCTGGGCGGGGGTCAGGCGGCGGTCGAGGAAGGCCTCGTCCCCGTCGGGATCGACACACAGGGTGAGCACCTCGACGGGGCCGCTGATGCAGACATCGCCCTCCGCCTTGACCTGGGCAGCCCCGGGATGGGCGTCGTCGTCGGTGCGGAAGACGCTGGTGCATTCGAGGGCTTTGTCGTGGACGAACTCTTCCTTGACTTCCATGACGCCCTGGAGCGTGCCGTTGGGCGCGAAGAGGGCGACCTTGGAGCCCAGCGCGGGGGCGCTGCCCTTGTCAACGCTGAGCAGGACGGGGATCGACCAGACATCGCCGGACGCGAGTTTCATTTCTTTGCAGACACTCTGGAAGTCGGCTTCGCCCATGAACCCGGTGAGCGGGCTGTACCCGCCGTTGGCGATGAGCTCGAGGTCGCAGGACTGCTTGGCGGACAGGTCGATGCGGGTCATCGACCCAGCTTCGGCGGTGAGGGCCTTGGCGCGGGCCTCATCAACCAGACAATTGACTAACTTCCCGCCGTGCGGCTGGATCAGATTCGACATACAACACTCCTCCACTCATCCTGTACTACAGGGCATTTCTATCAAAACCCGAATACGCGTCGGGGAACAACAACTGTAGACATGA
>JAJRZG010000280.1 GCA_024275365.1 Planctomycetota bacterium
AGACGCTTGCCCAGTATTGCCATTGATCGAGCGGGTGGCTCGAGACATAGAAGCCGAGGGTTTCTTTTTCCTGGGTGAGTGTTTCGCTCTCGGTCCAGGCGGGGGCGCGGACGAGGGGGGTTTCGACTGCGGGAGCGGCTTCGATTTCTTCCAGGGCACCAAAGCCAAAGAGCTGGCTCTGCCCGGCCGCCTTATCCAACGCGAGCTTCTGGCCTGCGGAGACTGCACTCTCGATCGAGGCAACCATGGACGCGCGGTCTTCGCGTGAATGCACCGTGTCGAACGCGCCGGCCTTGATGAGTGCCTCGATGGTCGCCTTGTTGACCGTGCCCTGGGGGACGCGCTCGCAAAAGTCAAAGAGCGAGGTGAAGGGTTGGCGTTTGCCGTTGGCAGCATCGCGTTCGTGGATCACCGCGTCGATCGCTTTGGCTCCTGCGCCTTTGAGGGCACGGATGCCAAAGCGGATGTGGCCGTGGGCCGGGTCGCGTGGTTCGTTGTCGTCATAGACCACGCCGAAGTCTGCGAGAGAGAGGTTGATCTCTGGCGGGCGGATCTCGATGCCCTTGCGGAGCACGCGACCCGTCGCGGGATCAACCGTGGGTGTGCGTTTGGCATCTTCGAGATAGGGAATCCAGTCGCTGACCTTCTGGGCCTGGCTCTCGAAGGTGAGGAAGGCGGCCATGTAGTGGGCGGGAAAGTAGGTCTTGAGGTAGGCCGTCTGGTAGGCGACGATGGCGTAGCCTGTCGAGTGGCTTTTGTTAAAGCCATAGCCGGCGAACTTGAGGATCAACTCGAAAAGCTCCTCGGCGTCTTTCCTGGCAAGCCCCTTCTCGACTGCGCCTTCGATAAACTTGGGGCGATTGGCGTTGATGATCTTGGATGTCTTTTTGCTGATCGCCTTGATGAGCGTGTAGGCTGAGCGGAGTGGGATGCCGCCCAGCTCGTGGACGATCTGCATGACCTGTTCCTGGTAGATCATGACGCCGTAGGTCTCGGCGGTAAACTTATCGACGATGGGGTGGACGCTCGGGACGGTGTCCTCGCCATGCTTTCGGCGGTTGTAGTCAGGGATGAGGTCCATCGGCCCCGGGCGAAAGAGGGCGTTGGCAGCAATAAGGTCTTCGAGGCGGTCGGGTTTCATCTCGACGAGAAGGCGGCGCATGCCCCCGGATTCAAACTGGAAGATGCCTGCGGTATCTCCGCGTTGAAACATGTCGAAGACGCGCGGGTCGTCGTAGGTAAGTCTGTCGAGATCAAGAGGGTGTGCGAAGCCCAGGGATTTTGATCCTTGGGCTTTGGTGTCCGAAGAGTTTTGTTGTGTCGAGGTTTTTTGATCGCGTCCGATGGCGCGCCAGATTGCATCTTCTGGGAGGGTGTCTGTGATGAGTTGCTTCGCGCGTTCGATGACACTGAGGGTGCGCAAACCCAAAAAGTCCATTTTGAGCAGGCCCATTTTTTCGCAGGTAGGGCCGTCCCATTGGGTGACGATCTCGTTTTCTTCACCGCCGGTTTGTCGGTAAAGGGGGACGAGCCCATGGAGGGGTTGGGTCGCGACGATGACCCCGGCCGCATGGACGGAACTGTGGCGGGCTTGCCCTTCGAGCACACGGGCGTTGTCGATGAGCTGGGTTATCTGTTCGGGGGTGGTGTGCTGGTGGGGGGGGAGGTTGGCGTTGATCTTGGCGATGGCTGCGGGTTGGCCTTCGCAGAGGTCGCGGAAGTCGGGCACTGCCTCGATGGAGCCGTCGATGGTGATGCCGAGGGTCTCTGGAATCATCTTCGCCACGCGGTCAGCGACGGGGAGTGAGACCTCGAGCACGCGTGAGCAATCGCGGATGGCTGCGCGGGCTTTCATCGTGCCGAAGGTGATAATCTGGGCGACATGCCCGTACTTTTCGCGGACATAGTTGATGACTTCGCCCCGGCCGTTCTGGCAGAGGTCGATATCAATGTCTGGGTATTCGTCGCGGTCGGGGTCGGTGAAGCGTTCAAAGAGCAGGCCATAGCGGACGGGGCAGGCGTTGGAGAGGCCGAGCACATAGCCGACCATGGTCCCGACGCCGGAGCCACGGGCGTTGGCGGGGATGCCGCGCTGACGGCCCCAGTTGACGAAGTCCCAGCAGATGAGGAAGTAGGCGGAGATGTTTTTATCCGCGAGAATACCGAGTTCCCGTTCGAGGCGGGCCCACTCTTCATTGGTGGTCCGGCTCTCCGAGTCGGGCGTGTTGTTTTCGTTCTTATCTGATTCTGCTGTGTGTTCGCGGTGACGCCCGGCTCGGAGAGCCGGGCCACCGGCAAAGTCAGGCCCGTAGCGCCAGACCATGCCGGCCTCGGCAAGCATGCGCAGCGCCCGGTCGCAATCGGCTTCGAGCGCATCGGCATCCGCAGGGTCGAGCGTTGCGTCGAAGGGTTCGAGGATGAAGCACTCGCAGTACGCCTTGTACCACGCGGTCAGGTCGCCGCTGAAGGCCGGGTCGTCGTGGGCGGGAAGGTCGGCTTCGTCGGGGATCGTGACGCGCACCACCGGGGCGTGGTTGGCCCCGATGGGCAACTCGACCTCGCACCTCTCAGCGATCGCGACGGTGTTTGCCAATGCCTCGCGGCCGGCGTCTGCCATCTCGCCCGCGTTGTACTCGTCCGCCTCGAAGAGTTCCCGCATCTCCTCGGGGCTTTTGACATAGAGCTCAGGGGTGTAGCGCATCCGGGCGGCATCGCTCTTGAGTTTGGCGGTCGAGATGCAGATGAGGGTGTCATGGGCGTCATGGTCTTCCCGGCGGAGGAAGTGGCTGTCGTTGTCGCAGACGAGGGGGAGATCGAGCTGGCGGGCGAGCTTGACGAGCAGCGGGTTGATGGCGTTCTGCTCGGGGACATGGTGCTGCATCTCGATGAAGAAGCGAGGTCCGGTCCCGGTCTCTGCAAAGACTCTTGCGTGCCATTCGGCGCTTTCGAGGGCTCGGTCCCAGTGTTTGGTGTCTCCGGTTTGGACGCGGGCGAGGAGGTGGTCACCGATTTCGCTGCCCAGGTGGCCGTTGATGGCGATGAGCCCTTCGTTGTGGGCTTCGAGGAGTTCCCGGTCCATGCGGGGCTTGTAGTAGAAGCCGGTGAGGTAGGCCTCGGAGCAGAGGTACATGAGGTTCTGCCAGCCGATGTCGTTCTCGGCGAGCAGGACGAGGTGGTAGCCGCCATCGCCGGAGCCTGTGTAGGTGCGGTCGGTGCGGTCACCCGGGGCGACATACGCCTCGACGCCGAGGATGGGTTTGACGCCATGCCTGTGGCAGGTCTCGTAGAAGTTGACTGCGCCGAAGAGGTTGCCATGGTCGGTGAGGGCGACGGCGGGCATGCCGAGTTCTTTGACCCGTTGGACGAGGCGGTCGATGCGGTTGCCGCCGTCGAGGAGGGAGTATTCGGAGTGGAGGTGGAGGTGGATGAACCCCGCGTCAGCAGCCGTAACCTGTTTGTCTACAACATCTTGTGGTTCTTGATCCATCGAATACTACCTCTGCGAGAGTTCCTGATATCGTAGGGTAGGACGGCTCCACTCCAGGCCGGACTTCTTGACAGCTTGTCCCCGAATGATCCTCTCAATCGGTGCAATTTGTCTTGGATTGGGTGGGTGTTGTTGGTTGGGGTTGCTGGGGACAGTGTTGTATGGCATATCTCTTGGTGCTGGGTCATCCCGGCTGTGGTGGGTGTATCGAGGGCAGTGCCTGGTGGCACTGCCGATCACCACGCATGAAGCCGAGACGAGATTGTGGAGGGGTATGACCATGCCGACCAGAATGACTGCATCTGTGATTGTCGCTGCTGCTGCTGCAACAGCCCATGCTGATATTGTGCAGATGGGCTTTACCGGAACGGGCCGAGGGCAGAATGTGCAGATTTCGATGGGCTCGCGCACCACGGGCACCTTCGCGGGGCAGCTCATGTACGCCGTGACCGATGCGACTGGGATCGGGGAGCAACTGCTCGGCGAGAACGCCTTATACTGCACGGACCTGTTTCACACCGTGAGTCCCACGAACCTTGAGTACCAGATTACCGGGCTCACCGAGGTGCCCGACTCGGCCCCGATGAACGCCTCGCAGGCGGGGGCGATCCGGGACATCTTTGCGTATGCCAACGAGGAGCAGTTCTCGAGCGACACCTCGAATGCGTTTGCTGCCGCCTTCCAACTCTCGATCTGGGAGATCGTCTCTGACTATGACAGTGAGATCGGACGATCGAGTCTTGATGTCGGTTCCGGGTGGTTCCAGGCGGGCGGAGACGAGCACGAGGGGTTGGACAAGAAGGTGCTTAAGCACATCGATAACATCTTTGATGCTGTCGGTTCAGACACCGAATATGGCGGCACGGTGCTCGCCTTCCAGTCTGGTGCTGCCCAGGACCAACTCCGGTCGGTCTCTGGGAGGACGATCCCCACACCCGGCTCGACGGCCTCACTCGCGCTTGGGTTGCTCGTGATCGTCGGTCGTCGCCGCCGGGATTGAGGCGTTCGAGAAGACCCCTCCGCCCTTGGATGGTTCGTTCTTCGGTGATGCAGGCAGCGGGCTGTTGAGGCCCGCTGTCTGCGTATTCGGGGGGCTCCGAAACCACCAAGCCAGATCTCCCTACTATCTGAATAGCATGTGGAGTTTCACGACCATCCGAGAACAGGCAGCCCAGAGCGGTGGCAGCGGGGCAACCCGGCTGTTTACCGTCGTGCAGCAACAGCCGTCGTGGATCACCCGCGTCGCGTTTGGTGTGGCGGTGCTGGTCTTTACGGGGGTCATCCTGCTCCTGGTGGTGCCGGCACTCATCATCGCAGCAATGGTCTTCTTTGTG
>JAJRZG010000281.1 GCA_024275365.1 Planctomycetota bacterium
CCCCCGACCATGTTGGTGCCATAGTGGTAGCAGCCGCGGGTGTGGACAGCCCCGAACGAGCCGGTGATACCCTGACAGATGAGTCGCGTGTCCTTGTTGACGAGCACAGCCATGGCGGGCCTCCGAAAGGGTTGAAGGAAGATGTGTTTGGAGTGTAGGCGGGGGGGGCGGGGCAGCCGCCCGGTGTCGGACTGGGTGAGCCACCAAGCAGAGGTTCTCGCAACTTGTTGCGCCATTGTGCCTGTAGTGTGCCGCGGCTCTGTGAGCCGTGCTTGCCCGGATGCTACCTGTGGTGACGCACGCACGGCCAGAATGGCCGTGGCACATAGGATGGGATGCTGTAAAATGCTCTATTCCCAAGGCAGTGTACTCCCCGAAGGCTCCTCACTTGGCACAAGGAATGTCGGTGTGTGCTGGGTGTTCTCGCGCAGCATCTCCACCAACGCCTGATCCTCCGCACTCGGCATCGCCGAGCCTTGGAAGAGCAACGCCCGCACCACCACCACCAGCACGAGCACCGCCCCAAGCCCGATCCCTGCGAACACCCGGCGTTGGTTGTCCTGCCCGAACTGCCTCCAGGATTCGCTGGCGACGAGCCGGTGTGCTTGGTATCGCTCGCCCAGCCGCTCCCAGAGATCCGCTGTCCGGTCCGCCCAGCCTTGCCGATCGCACAACTCCTTGGTCTGGTCGCGTGCCCGGTCGAGGTTCTCGTCCATCGTCTCGCCGAGTGCCCCGAGATTTCGCTCAAAGAACCCCATGCTTGCTCACCTCGGCAGGTCTCGGCCTTCGACACCCCGTTGGGTCGCCCAGAAAAAGAGCGGATACTTCCCGTCGGCGGTGTTGCCGCCCCCGACAGCCTCGGGGTCTGAGCCCTTGGTCAGCAGGATCGGAGGCCCATCGATCATCGCCCCCAGCCCGCTCGGGTTGATGTCTGAATCCGTCTCACTTGCCTTTGCATAGAGGTCTCGCATGGCAACCTCTTCGATGCTGCCGTCCACAACCGCAACAGCCGTGGTCGCTCCGAGGTTGTTCCACGCGGGCGATTGTCCCTCTCGGGTGCTGTCGTTGGTGCTGATGCGGACGCGGTCTTTGTGCCCAAAGTCGAGCCGCTCAAAGAGGAGCACCTTGGACGAAGGGAAGGCGACCGAAGCATGGTACTGCGTCCGGCCGTGCGTGTTGAGTTCGTTGGTTTCGCGCTCAAAGCCGCGTTCATAGCGTTCGGCAGAGGTCCAGAAAGTCGGCGAGTAGAGTAATGAACTCGGCCACAAGGCACTCGTGCCGGAGCGCAACGATGAGTCGCTGTACCTGCCGATCAGGCCACGGATATGCGAATCCGATGGGGACAACTGCTCCTCCCCAAAGCCCGACTTCCCCTCGTGCAGCAGCAGGTAGCTGTACCAGTAGTAGGAGAAGTATTCGGTCGTAAACTGGGGCGCAAGAGGCACATCAAAGTCCCAAAGCCGCCCGGGCTCATCGGGTATTGTGCTCGGGAGTGCTACATCGGTGCAGTCCCGTTCGCTTGGCGAGGATTCGTTGATACACCCCTTCGAGAAGGGATCAAGAAAGGCATCCTTGTTGTCGTTGGTATACATGAGCATCATCTGCGTGAGCGAGCGCATGTTGGTGTTGCCGACGACCGACCGGGCGTGGCGGCGGGCCGTCGCGAGTGCGGGCAGCAGGATGCCCACCAGCAGGGCGATGATCCCGATGACCACGAGGAGTTCGATGAGGGTGAACGCTCGGGGCATGGTGTGCTCCTTGGAGATTGTACCAGACCTGCCGCCTTTCCCGGTGTGGTAAGTGCCTGGCAGCACCCGGCTGCCCTGCGCGGGCGGCCAACTCGGCGGCTGTCACTGCCGTATACCAGTGGGGCTGGCCCGGGTTGCACCGATTTTCTCACAGAATCGCCGACCCGATGCGACTTCTATAGTTGCAATCACCGCGAACCCAATCAAAGGCTAAACACATGCGAGCACTCATCACCGGCCAGGTCGGCATGGACAAGAAACCCTACCTCAACGCGGCCCGCGAGTTTGCCGGGCAGCAGGGCGAGGCGTTCGAGGTCTACAACATCGGCAACCTCATGTACGCCGAGGCCCCCGAGATCCGCCCCGGCAAGATCCTCGACCTCCCCATCAGCCGCCTCAACAACCTCCGTCGGGCAGCCTTCAAGGATGTCATCTCCGATTCGGTCGGCCAGGAAAACATCCTCGTCAACACCCACGCGACCTTTCGCTGGAGGCACGGGTTGTTCGCAGCCTTTGACTATGACCAGATCGCCAAGCTCGGGATCGATACCTTTATCTGCCTCGTGGACAACATCGAGGTCGTCCACCACCGTCTCCACGCCGACCATGAGATCGATGCAACGCTCAAAGACTGCATGGTCTGGCGCGAGGAGGAAATCCTCGCGACCGAGTTGATGGCAAAGGCGGTCGAGGGGAGCCGATTCTTTATCCTCTCTCGAGGCCGCCATGACGAAACAGTCCGGACGCTGTTCCGCCTGCTTTGTCGCCCCGATATGAAGATCGTCTACCCGAGTTTCCCCATGAGTCATGTCATGGACATGCCCGATGTGCTCGCCGAGATCGACCAGTTTCGGGACGCCCTTGCTGAGCACTTCATCACCTTTGACCCCGGCGATGTCGATGAGAAAGTCCTGCTCGACCGCGCGATCGCGGCTGCCAAAGAGGGCCACATCGAGGGTACGCTCGATGTCACACCACACACCTTCGGCGGGAGTCTCGGTGGCAGCCTCGGTGGCCCGGCTCTCCGAGCCGGGAGTGAAGGTGACTCGGCGCACCGAGCCAGCACGCCCGGTTCGGAGAACCGGGCCACCATCAAGGTGCGTGTCCGTGAGGTGCTCGATATCGCTGGCGACATCGACGGCCAGATCTACATGCGAGACTTCAAACTCATCGACCAGTCCGACATGATCGTCAGTTATGTCCCCGAACTCCCCGGCGGCGTGCCCGGTCTCTCGAGCGGCGTCGAGCGCGAACTCCAGCACGCCTTCGAGCACACCAAGGAGGTGTATATCGTCTGGAAGCCCGCCAAGACCCCGAGCCCCTTCATCACCGAAACCGCGACCAAGGTCTTCGCATCGGTCGATGAGGCGCTCAGGTACTTTGAGACAGAGGGGATGTTCGGTCAGACGAACCTGTTTGGGCAGTAGGGCTCTGGTGTGTAGTGATGTGGGCATCTCGCCCGCGTGTGCTCTGTGCAGAAGCACCGATGCGGGCGAGATGCCCATACCACTGCACCGATGCTTCGCAGAGCCTCAGCATCGGTGGCCTTCGCTCGGAGAACCGGCACAAACTTCCTGTTTTACTGGCATTGCCCCCAATCTGTGGCATTGTTATGCTGCCGCAGGGATGCGGGATCGTGGCAGCGCTCCGCTTCCCCTGCGGAACCCGAACATGCTGCCCACTCACGCCGGGCGGTCGGTGCCTTTCGAGGCCCTTCCGCCCGGTCTTTTTGCGCTTCAGGTGCTGCGTTTGCTCCCCTAATCCCATGTCCTGGGTTCGAGTATCCTCATGCCTGAGCCGAAACGGGGCTGATCGAATCCCAATCAGTCTTCTCACGGGGTATGTGGAAGGTTATCGGGGAGTCCCGAGGGTGTTTGCACACGCTATGAATGAGTTTTCTACCAACGAGCAGAACCGCCTGGTCGATCACGAGGCCGATGTCAGCGAGCGGCAGTTTGCGATGTGGATGCACCTCTCGCTGCTGGGCAGCATCGTCGCGCCGTTTGTCATTACGATCGTGCCTCTGGTCATGTGGCAGACGAGAAAGGCGGACTCCCCCTTCCTCGACGACCACGGCCGCGAGGCGGTGAATTTCCACATCTCCCTCTACCTCTACATGCTCGCGATCGTCCCCTTCCTCATCATGCTGACCTGTGGCATCGGGGTCCTGCTGATCCCGGGAATCTATATCCTGGGCATCATCGGCATGATCGCTGCGGCCAAGGCTGCCAGCCGGGGTGAGTATTACCGCTATCCCATGACGATCCGGTTTTTGTAAAGAGAAGAAAGGGGCACACCCATGAACGCGATCCCAGCAGACCACGAATACACACGGTACAAAGATGCTGACGCGACCAGCGATGAGCGCACACTCGCGCTCATCATGCACCTGGGGACCTACGCCTATGTCTTCTTCCCGCTGGCGTTTCTGATCCCGATGATCCTCTGGTTCATCAAGCGAGAGCAGTCCCCCTTCCTTGACGACCACGGCAAAGAAGCCCTCAACTTCCACATCAGTCTTGTGCTCTACATCCTCCTCTCGATCCCGCTGATCCTGGCGTTCGGGCTTGGGCTTGTGCTGTTGATTCTGGTGATCCCGTACAGCCTGATCTTCCCCGGCATCGCCGCCTATGCCGCGTCAAAGGGCGAGTACTACCGCTACCCGGCGACACTCCGGCTGATCGGCTAAGAGCCCTTAGCGTCAGAGACGGGTTTCGACAGCGGGGTGCTCAAGTGCGCACGCGAGGTTCAAACCGGTCGCTCGCGCTCGCGGCTCTGTATGAACTCTCCTCATTGCCATTTGCCCCTTTGCCATTTGCTATTTATCCCCCCTACACTCACTCCATGCCACTCCTCGAAGCCCAGAACCTCCGCAAGAGCTACGCCGGGCGGACCGTCGTCGATGGTGTGTCGCTGCATGTCGAGCGGGCCTAGATCACCGGTCTCCTCGGACGAAACGGGGCGGGCAAGACGACCAGCTTCCGCATGACGATCGGCATGATCGATGCCGACAATGGGCGCGTCTTCTTTGACGGCCAGGATGTCACCACGCTGCCGATGTACCAGCGGGCGAGGCTGGGGATGGGCTACCTGAGCCAGGAACCCAGCGTCTTCCAGAAGCTCACCTGCGAGCAGAACCTGCTTGCGATCCTCGAAACCCTCCCCCTCGGTCGCCGCGAACGCAAGGCCAAAGCTGCCGAACTGCTCGAACGCTTCGCGCTGACGCACAAAGCATCGCACGCCGCCCGCACCTGCTCGGGCGGCGAACGCCGCAAGCTCGAGATCGCCCGCGCCCTGGTGACCGAACCCCGTCTTATCCTCATGGATGAACCCTTCAGCGGCGTCGATCCGATCGCAGTCGAAGACTTGCAGAAGGAAATCCGTTCGCTTGCCGACCAGGGGATTGCGTTCCTCATCACCGACCACAATGTGCAGCAGACGCTGCGAGTGTGCGACCGGGCGTACATCATCGACTCGGGCAAGAAGTTTGCTGAGGGCACGCCCAAGCAGCTCATTAATGACGAGATGGTGCGAAGGGTGTATCTGGGGTCACTCTTCCGGGGGGATGAGTTCGACCATCTGCCGGAGCGGGTGGTGACAGCGCCAGCATCAGTGATTTCAGATTCCTGACCACCCTGGAACATGCAACCAAGGTACATGGTTGTACCCTCTGGCATGCCCCACCCACATCCCCACCCCCACCCCCTCACCATCGGCCAGCTCGCCAAAGCCGCCAGCGTGCCAACCTCCTCGGTCCGCTACTACGAACGCCGGGGGCTGCTCTGCCCCGAGGCTCGGACCGGGTCGGGCTATCGGCTCTACTCGGCCCTCTCCCTCAAACGCCTCCGGTTCATCCGGGCAGCCAAGGCAGCCGGGTTTACCCTCGCCAACATCGCGGCCCTTCTCGACGCGAGCGATGCCTCAGGCGATGTCAGCAGCGAGGTGCGTGTACTCATCGAGCAACGCCTTGCTGAGGTGAGCGACCAGATCGAATCGCTGCATCACGCCAAGGCCACTCTCACAGACTGGCTCGACACATGCCAGCAGCGATCGTGCCCGGGGCAGTGTGCTGTGCTCGATGGGCTCGCTGAGCACCCGGGATGACTTTTTTGAGATTGTGCG
>JAJRZG010000282.1 GCA_024275365.1 Planctomycetota bacterium
TCGCTCGGTGGCGTGGTGATGAGGCCATCCTTGACGAAGAAAAGGTTGTCGCCCGACCCCTCGGTCACCTTGCCCTCGACATTGAGCATGATGACTTCGAGCAGTTGGTCCTTGGGCTCGGTGATGCCCAGGCTGCGGGAGAGGTGGATCGCCTCACACTTGGCCATGATGTTGTTGAGGTAGTTGAGGCTCTTGATCCGCGGATCGAGACAGGCGACCGGTGTCTTGGGGCGGTGGGCCAAAACAACCCGCATCCCCGCGTCATATTGCTCGGGCGTAAAGAGCTGGATCTGGGCTGCGATGCAGACAATCCCGGCCTCGGGGCAGTGGTAGGGGTTGAGCCCGAGCGAACCCTCGCCTCTGGTGACGACGAGCCGGATGTAGCCATCGATGATCTCGTTGGCCGTGATGCAGCGGCGCATGATCTCGACCATCTCATTGCGGCAAATCGGGATAGAGAGATAGAGTTTCTCCGCGCATCCATAGAGCCGATCCATGTGCTGCTCACACTTGAAGATCTTACCCCGATAGACCCGGATGCCCTCGAAGATGCCGTCGCCATAGAGCAGCCCGTGGTCGAAGACATTAACTGAAGCCTGGCTCTTGGGAAGCATCCGCCCATTGATATAGACCAGAGGCTTGTCGTTGGCATCGGCGGTCGGGGGGATGGTCTGTGTGGAAGTCTGTGTCATCGTGTGCCCTCCGTGTGGCGATGAGAAAAAGTATGCTCGGGGAGCGGTGTATTGGTACCGGCATTCTACAGGATCAGTTCGCTTTGGGGCGGGTCGATCGGGTAAAAGATTGCACTATGTTAGGGAATCTGCTGGAGATTGCTAGGCTCGAAGCTCCGCACCGAGGTCCGATTTGGCGGTTGAAACCAGAGTTTCTACCTGAGGATCGACCTCTTCATGGCGGAGTGTGCGGTCGGGAGCCCTGAATCGCAGCCGCATGGTGACGCTCTTTTTGCCCGCTCCAGCCTGTTTGCCACGGTACGCCCCGACGAAGGCGAGGTGTTCAAGCAACTCGGGTTTGACCCTCTCAACCAGGTCGGCAAGTTGTGCCCACGGGGTTGCTTCACTGACGACAAAGGAGAGGTCTCGTTCGATCGCGGGGAAGGCAGGAAGGGCGTGGGTGAGGGCGCGGGGTGGGTAGAGCGCGACCAGCGCATCGAGGTTGAGCTCGGCTGCGATGACCGGGATTTCGAGGTCGTAGCCCTGCTGGGTCTTTGGGGTCATGCACCCAAAGGCCCCGAGCCTTTGACCACTGACCAGCACATCGGCGTAGGCATCGGGGTCATAGGCGCTCTGGCAGGGCGAGCCTGGGACGATCTCGACTGTGGTCTCGACACCCGCCAGCGTGCGCACGACCGCCTCGATCGCGCCGCGCATCATGCGGATACCCGTCTGGCGGTCTTCTGCCGATCGCTTTCGCCCGGAGCCGGGGACATCCATCAGGAGCGCGAGGTTGCGGTTCTCGATGCCGTGGCGGCCGGGCTTGTCTTCCTCGGCAAAGACGGCCGAGATCTCCCAGAGCCGAACGCCCCCGGGCTGATCGACCTGCCCGTTCTGGTTGGTTCGTCGGCAGGCAAGCAGACTCGGGAGGATGCTCGGGCGGAGGTAGGGCTCCTTGCCTCGGCGTTCGTCATCGACTGCCAGCAGCCGGAGACCGGGTGGCAAGAAGGGGCCGGCGACCTGCTTGGAAACGAAGCTGATCGTGACGGTTTCGTAGAAGCCCAGGCCACCGAGGATGGTGCCGATGGCGAGGACAGCACTCTCGCTCTCTTGCGGGTGCCTGGCGACGATAGGCATGCGGTCGAGGATCGGGATCGACTCGAGCCCCATCGTCCGGGCGACCTCCTCGATCAGGTCGATCTCGCGGCTCAGGTCGTGGCGGAAGGTGGGGATCTCACACCGCAGCAGGCCGGGTGAAGGGGTTTGCACCCCGATGTCTATCCCTGTGAGCAGTTTGGCTTGCTCGGTGTCTGTGATATCGACACCGATGATGTCGCGGGCGCGTTGGGTGCGGAGCTCGATGATCGTGCGGGGTTTGGGCTCCTGGCCCTGGGCGAGCAGCCCTTCGCACAGCTCACCGCCTGCAAGCTCGAGAAGCATCGCTGCTGCTCTCTTGGCAGCAAACTCGATCTCGCGCGGGTCCACGATCCGCTCGAAGCGGTGGGCAGCATCGGTGCGAATGGCCATGCGCCGGGCAGCGTTGCGGATGGTAACGGGGTCCCAGGTCGCCATCTCGAGGACGACATCCATGGTGGAATCATCGACCTCGCTCTCGGCCCCGCCGATGACACCCGCGAGTGACTGAGCCCGCTCGGCATCGGCGACAACCAGCTCGGTCGGGAGGAGGGTGCGGTCCTTGCCGTCGAGTGTGCGGAGTCTTTCTTTGTCCTGTGCCCAGCGGATGACGAGTGAGGAGCCGGCGAGTTTGGCCAGGTCAAAGACATGGCAGGGGTGGCCCAGCTCGAAGGTGATGAAGTTGGTGACATCGACGATGTTGTTGATCGATCGCTGGCCGATGGCTTCGAGGAGTTCGACGAGCCACGCCGGGCTTGGGCCGACTTTGACGCCCTTGATGACCTGGGCGGTAAAGAGCGGGCAGACCTCGGGGGTCTCGTTTCGGAGGGTGAGGGCCTGGGCAACGGGGCCAGCTGTGCGTGCGGGCTCCGTCCATTGGGGGGGCACGAGTGTCCGCCCGGACCCGGCTGCCACCTCGCGGGCCAGACCGAGGTGGCTCAGGCAGTCCCCCCGGTTGGAGGTGATCTCGACATCGAGCATGATGCTGCCGGAGTCAAGCTGGACCTCGCCTTCGATCGGAAAGCCGGCTGCGGTGAGGACGCGGTCGGCTTCGTCAGAGGCGACATCGGCGGGCGAGAGATAACGATTGAGCCAGGGGATGAAGCAGTTCATGGGAGGAGAGGATAGGGGGGAGGGATGCTCCGTTCGATGCAGGAGTGGTAGACTGTGTTGGAACCCCGCCCCACGGAGACCGGACCCACAGGGTCCGGCTCGCGGGAGACACTCGCGGGAGAGAGAAGCCCCTGAATCGAGAGAAGCCCATGCCCTGTCCTGAGAAGCCCAATCGGTCGACTGTTGTTGCGGGTTGCATTGTCCTGGGTGTGGTGGTTGCAGCGGCAAGCATCCTGCCCGGGTGTTCTTCGAGGCCGATGGTGAGACCTGAGCCCGAGCCTGTAATCCTGCCCGATGAGACACCCGCTGATTTTACGCTCAGTGTCACGGTCCTCGGCCCCGCGACCGAGCCGGCAGAGATTGCGGCTGCTCCCCGTGCCCAGAGGCCGGGTCGATACATCGTTGGGGCAGATGGCGTGCTGCGGGCAGCGGTCGGACCGGGCGCGACGCCCCGAGTCTTTCCTCGCCAGACCCGCCAGCTTGACGATGTTCAGAGGCAGCGGCTGTGGCGGGTCGTCTCCAACACCTGCCTGCTCGACGGCATCACCCTCACCCGTATCGACAACACAGAAACCTTTTTCCCGAGCCGAAACCGACCGACAGCACTGGTCTTTATCAGGCAGGGCGGCGAGAGCTTGCACTTTGCGGTGCGGCTGCCGGTGGGGGATGCCGAGAGCGCCGAGGTCTTGCAAATGATCGATGAACTGGCGGAGCTTGCGTGGATACCGGAGTGACCTGATGTTGAAACGGTTCGGAGAACCGTACCACCGGGAACCGCGCGACCGGGAACCGCGCGACCGGGAACCGCGCGACCGGGAACCGCGCGACCGAAACATTGATCCTGATACGCATCCTGCTTGAAACTCGTGCGTCAACGGGGGGTGGGGAGGGGTGAAAGGGAGAGCCGCGCCACCAGTCATCTCCGCGTTCGGCCATGCATCGAACAGAGCCGCGAGCGCACGCGACCGGTTTCGGTGGATCGGCATGCGCCGGCACACGCCACCCCGTCGCTTGCGCTCGGGGCTCTGTTGATCCGGCCTTCCCGCTGCGACGCACGAGTATCACCCGGGATCCGTATTACTTGCTCCTCGAGAGAAGCCAGCGGAGTTCGTGCTGGCGGAGGAGGGTGGCGAGGAGGAAGAAGGAGCCGCACCCCACAGCCACCGCGATGCCGAGGCGTTCGAGGGAGCCGAGCCAGGTTTTGGGGAATGGGACAACACTCAGCGCGACAACCACAGCAGCCGCCATCGCGATGGTTGCGAGGACGGTCTTGAAGAGGCTGTTCAGGGTTACGCGGTTGATGGTTGGCTCGTGTGTGAGTCGGCGTGCGCACCGCGTGAGCAGCACAAGTTGGAGCATCGCTGTGATACTGGTTGACCAGGCGAGCCCCGCCTCGTCGAACTTCCAGATGAGCGAGCAGTTGAGCGTGAGGTTGACGGCGACCATCCACAAGGCGATGCGCATGGGGGTGCGGGTGTCACCCGCAGCGTAAAAGGCCCGGGTCGCGACATGGTTGAGCGAGTAGGCCCAGACGCCGGGGGCATAGCCCATCAGCACCGCAGCAGCCCGGGCGGTGCCCTCGTCGCTAAAGGCGCTGCTGCCGCCGCCATACATGACAAAGGTGAGGTCGTTGCGGACAAGGATAAGCCCGGCAGTAGCGGGCAACCCGATGAAAAACGAGAGGCGCAGGCCCCGGCGGAGCGTGACGAGGAAGTGGCCCGGCTCATCGGCGTGGCGTGCAAGCAGGGGGAAGATCGCGGTCGCGACAGCAATACCAAAGACACCGAGGGGGAACTGGTAGAGGCGTTGGGTAAAGGCGAGAACTGCGTTTGAGCTCTGGTCGAGCGGGTAGGTGAAGCCGAAGATGGTCGGCCCGACCCAGAGGGGCCACATCGCGATGAGGGTGTCGAAGAAGGCGTTGAGCTGGATGGTGCCCATGCCAATGACGACGGGGAGGAAGCGGCCGAGCAAGCGGCGCATGGGGGCAGCCGCCTGGGCAAAGCCTCGCCGCCAGCGGATGAGACCCCGAAGCGCCCAGAGTGACCACGCCACCTGCAACACCCCCGCGAGCACAGCGGCTGCACCGATCCAGTAGGCGGCGGTTGCTCTGCTGGGGTCGTCAGCGAGGAAGAAGGGCAAGGCTGCGGCGATCACCAGAACATTGAGGATGATCGGGGCAGCAGCGGTCGGGCCAAAGCGGCTGTGCGTCTGGAGCATCCCGCCGAGGATGGCTGCGATGCAGACCAGCGGCATAAAGGGCAGCATCACCATGATGAGGCGGAGCGAGAGGTCACGGTCTCCATCGCTGGGGCCGGTGGTGAGGAGGAGGATGAGGAGGAGGAGTTCACCGGCAACCAATAATCCGCCGGTGATGAGCGTGAGCCACGCGATGGTGAGGGTGGCGAACCGGTCGGCGGTATCTGGGTCGTGCTTGGTGAGCTGGGCGTATTCGGGGATGAAGGCGGCGGCGAGGGCTCCCTCTCCGAAGAGGCGGCGGAAGAGGTTGGGGACCGCCCAGGCTGCCATGAAGGCGGATCCGATCGCCGAATCGCCCATAAGCCGGGCGTTGACAAGATCACGGGCGAGCCCGGCAAACCGGGAGACCAGGGTCAGCCCGCCGACGGTGCGCACCGCGGACGCCAGAGGCTTGGCAGCATCTTCATCGGTGTGGGCGTCGGGGTTCGCCGGGTCGGGGTTGTGCTCGTCCTTGAGCTGGTTCACGCAAAGAGCCTATCAGCCGAGCCGCGATGGTGATAGGCTCAGGGGTCATGCCCGACTCTCGGCTTGGTCATCGCGTGTTCATGCTCTGCTTTATCGCCGCCCCGGTGGTGGTGCTGGCGGTCCTGTTTTATGGCATTTCGATCTCGATGGAACGGGGTCCCCCGATGGTCGCTGAGCCCTATGGGGCGGGGGCTGGTGACACCGGCGGAGCCAATGCGATCGGGGAGGCGCTGTTTGGGAGCGGAGATGCGGTCCGGGATATCCCCGCAGAGATGACCGCCCGGGGTGCGGTGCTGGTGGTGCGTGATGCCAGTAGCCTGGCGAGCATCGACAGGCCGATCGTCCTGCTGACCAACCACACCAACTGGCAGCCGGAAGCCGCCCACCCCCTGACCCTGCGCGACGACGGCTCATGGTTCATCGCCATTCCCCCGCCAGTGCCCGGCCAGACCGAGGCGATGGCGTTTCGGTTTGTCGTGCTTGATGCGCAGGGCGACCCCCATGCCGAGCTCGACGCGGGGGGCGAGCCGATGGGGCCCAGGCGGCTGCCCCGGGTGCATGAGGACGAGGCGGTGGGGGAGGAGCCTTTGGTGTATGAGTTTGTGGTTGGGGGGTTCGAGAGCGAGTAGAGCGTTATGCAGAACTTTGTTTTGTGTGCCACGGCCATTCTGGCCGTGCGGATATCAAGGCTGCCAATGAGTACGGCTCTATGAATCGTGCGTGGTGGTCCGCTGGTCTTTGGGCCGTTCTCACGGCCAGAATGGCCGTGGCACACCAGGAACAGATCTTCGCTCGATGCTCTAACGCCGATTCTTTGCGAGTGCCTGCCGTAACCAGCGATCACTCGGGTTGCGTGTCCCGGTGATACCCAGGCGCAGATCGAGGCGGGGATTGCGTTTGGGCGCGGTTCCCGTGATGCGCAAGAGGTGTGTTCCGGGTGTGATCTGCACTGGCATGTATTGCCATGTGCCGTCGTGAGCCTCGATCACCATCGTTCCATCTATCTCGACGCGGGCGTTGGTATTGGTCTTGAGCTGGAGCTGCATAAGGCCCGGTTCCGCAGCATCAAAGACACCTGTTATCTCGAATGATTGACCCTCTGTTGCTCCTGCTTCTGTGAGCCAGTTGGCGTTGAGCGTGTCGAGCAGAGGCACAGCGGGTTCGTTGTCGAGAGCGAGCAACATGCCCGCCGGGGCAGACTGCGCGCTGTTTGATGCTCGTCCTCGAAGACTCGGGGCAGAGACATCGACAGTGAATGAAGGGCCATGGACCGTGTCCTCACCGAATCGGGCGATGACCCGGAGCGTTGCAACCCCGAGCCCGAGGCGCGAGGTATCAAGCTCGATCACACCCTGACCGTCTTCTGCCTGCCCGACCACCCGGCCAAGGTGCATTACCTGAAGGCTCGATGCCCCGGTTGCTCTCAGTTTGACCTCAATAACCTCGCCAAACCGCGCCTTTCTCGCTGTTCGAGACGACAGGCTCACGGTGTTGTCAGTATTTCGGAACTGTACGAGCGTTACGCTTCGATCGCGGGTTTCCAATGCATCATCGTGCAGGGCGGCAACGGTCAGTGCGTGCTCACCATCGGCAAAGGCGGTTGTATCAAGCGTGAGGGGCTCTCCCCTTGCGGCTGTCTGAGTGTACTTACCATCCACAAAGAGTTGGTATTCCTTGACGGAACTCTCCCGCCCGATAAACCGGGGCCTGATCTCGATGTCGCCCTTGAGCGATGCGTTTCGGCTGATGCCGGATACGCCAACCCGACGCGTATCTCCCCACGGCTGGCAGAGGGGGTCGCCGATGATGAGCAGTTGGTATGGTCCTTCAAGAGATTGGTAGTATGCCTCAGCAAGTGTGCTGCCCAAGGCATAGTGCAACTGCATAAAGGCGTTTGGGAACTTTGCCTGGAGTGCATAGGGCTCTGTGACAGCGCCCGAAGACCCCGCAGCACCGGCGCGGATGAAGTCGGTGCATGGGGTCTGGGTGTCGCGCTCTCGCATCATGCCGCCGCAGCTTGTGAGGTGCTCGACGATCGCGCCGGGCAGAATGGTGCTGTTGCTTGTTTCCCAGTCAAAGGTTGCGGTGCCGATGAGTGCACCCGCAACATCTCGTTTGTCCTGAGGCAGAACGCCATCGACAGTCTGGGCTCGTACACCAGTAGCCTTGAGCTGTTCGCCCGCATCAGCAAAGGCCCACTCGCGGGTTGTCGATCGCACATTGCCATTTTTGAGGAAGTACACCGTCCCTCGTGGCGAAGTGGAGTCGGCCCCTTGAGCACGGCGGAGACACGCGATCACCTCCTCAACAGAGTTTCCTCGGCCACTGGTGACACCGAGCATGGTTGACAGCATGTAGTGGACGCCGCTCTCTGATGGATTGCCCAGAGCGTCCCACCCGTATGTCGAGCGGAAGCCCCGGGTGGGTTGCATCTCGATCTTCTGAGATTGCATTTTTGCAAGCAGGGCCTTGAAGTCGGGGCGGGTGCGGAGTGTTGTCAGGTCTGAGTCTCCTGCCATGTGCTTCGAGTCTCGCCAGCCGAGAGACACCGCCTGTTGCAGCGACACCATCGCCTCGTTGCTTTGCCCTGTCAGAGCCTGGCAGCACGCGAGGTTGTAGTAGAGAGAGCTGTCGTCCCTCTGTATTTTGGTCAGGGCTTCGATCACCTGTGTCGCGCGTTCATAGTCTTTCTCTGCGTAGAGCGCCATACCCCTCTGGTATTCTGCGGCATCCTCAACAGAAAGAGGTTCGCCAACCGGGAGGGGCAGGACGCGGCGGCTGTACCGGTTGATATCAAGACGCAGATAGTCTGTGTCTTTCCGCATGACCCACTCATGCAGATAGGTCAGGCCGTTGGTCGATGCAACCGGAGTGATCACCTGAGGCAACGACTGCCCCCGCGTATCAGCGCGGACATTGACAGAGGTTGGAAGATCAACCGAGTAGGTGATGCAATCGATCTGGTCCCGGAGCCCCCGCGACTCAAGAGTATCAAAGACTGGCCGGAGTATCTGATCGCGGAAGGTGTCGATGTTCATGCGCTCAAACGAGGAGATGCCCCGCAGCACAATGACATTGGACTCTGGGATACTCCGCATTCTGACATACTCATTGGCGATTGTGAGTGATGCCCAGCTGTCGCCATTGACGACGACCGCAACAGATTCGGGCGTTAAATCAGCCCGAACAGGCGGAGTGACAACTGCGAGTATTGCCAGGATAAAGACGAGAACATGGGCATGGATCTTCATGCCGCGAGTTTAGCAGGCAGTCAGCGGGAGTGTTTGCGGCAGTTGTTCGGCACACTCATCCAAACACCGGGAGTTTGCGATAGCTTCTTTCCAGGATCGTCTTGCTATCCGCACTCAGCCAGTCTTCGAGGATGCTGGCGTAGACGCTTCGGAAGTCGATCTTGTATTTGAGGTCGCCGTTGTCGAGGTCGGAGAGTGAGGGGTGGTCGCCGATGAGCCCGGGCTTGACCATCGGGCCGACGAGGAACATGGGGGCAGCGGTGCCGTGGTCTGTGCCTCCCGAGGCGTTCTGTGAGACACGGCGGCCGAACTCGCTAAAGACCATCGTCAGCACGCGGGCGTCGTTCTCACTCGCGCTCAGGTCTTGATAGAACGCGCGGATGGTGGTGGCGAAGGTCTGGAGCAGGTTGGCGTGCCGACCGTTCTGGTTGCCCTGCCCGGCGTGGGTGTCAAACCCTCCGAGCGAGACATAATACACGCGGGTGCCAAGACCGGCGCGGATCATGCTTGCGACCATCGCCATGTCACGACCGAGCGCGTTGCCGGGGTATTGCGCGAGCGGCTGCTGGCGCACAGCCTTGCGGATGAGGTCGCTCGAAACCTGTGCATCCAGGGTTGTGCGCATGAGGAACCCGGCGGTCGAGTCGGTATCGACACCATCGCGCACGCCATGCTTGGTGATTGTTGTATAGGGTTTTTCGAGCGATTCGTGGACCTCGACACCGGTCCATCGGAAGAGGTCCGGCGTCTCGAAGGAGATGGGCATTGCCTTGCGTCCCTGCATCGCCAGCGGTGCCTCGCGCCCGATGGCGATGCCGGGTTGGCCCTGCATCTCGCCGGTAGTGGATCCCGAGCTTGCGCTCGGTGCTCGTTGAGACTGTGTCCCATCGGGTGAGCCGCTCTCTCCCTTGCCATAGCCACAACACTCGGCATCGAAGTATTTGCCGAGCCAGCCCTGTCCGGTGCCCGAGGTATCGGCGGTGTGCCAGATATCCATGCTCTTAAAGTGGGAGCGGTTGGGGTTGGGGTAGCCGATGCCCTGGATAATGGACAGCATCCCTTCGTCGTGGAGTTCTTTGAAGGCTGCGAGTGAGGGGTGCAGCCCGACACCGCTGTTTTGTGAGAGTTCGAGCACGCGGTTGGACGGGATGTTAATGCCCGTCCGTCTGCGGTAGTAGTTGTCGTCGCCATAGGGGATGACGGTGTTGAGCCCGTCGTTGCCGCCGCCGAGTTGGAGGACGACGAGGATTTTGTCTTCATCCACGCCCGGGATGGAGGACATGCCCGGTGCCGCCATGGGCAGTCCAAAGGCCGACCGCTGGAGGAAGGCGGGCAGCGCCATGCTCGCTGAGGCTAGCGTGAGCCCTGTACCAAGGAAGTGACGACGGGTGAATGCTTGTGCGTTGTGCAGGTCCATGGCAGTCCTCGTGTGGTGCAGTCGCACCGGCAAACTTCAGAAACAAACTAAGTCAGTTGATACTCGGGCATGGCGGTAATCAGCAGCAGCAGGCCGGTAATCATATCGTCGTTGGTCTCGCCGCCATTGGTTTCGACGAACCCGAGCAGCGCATCGCGGGCGTGGGTTGGTGCCTGCCCGAGTGTAAACCGGAGCAGGTAGTCGATGACCCGCCCGCTGTCTTTGAGGGCTGATGGATCGCCCTGTGTGAGTTGGTTCAGCACCGGGTCGGCATCAAACCTCTGCTCATCAGCAAGGGCATCGTACCCGCGTGGAGTCTTGCCCGTCAGCAGATAAGTCATGATGTTCTGTCGGACAAACATCGTCGAAGTGTTGATCCAGCTCCGTTCGCCGTCCCACCCGGCGACGCTGGGGGGGAAGAGGATATTCTGCCCCATCAGTGACATCGCATCGAGCAGGACGCTGAGGTCGCGGGCGGGGGTGTGCAGCGAGCGGATTGCGCCGACGATGAGTTCTACCGGGCTCTTGATGCGCTGGTTGACAACGCGGTCAGAATAAAAATGCTCGCTCAGGAAGAGCTTTGTGAGCACCGGGGCGACTTCATAGTTTGCTCGCCGAAAGAGGCTTGCCATTTCACGGAGCACAGTGGCGGTCTCGCGGTCGGGCTTGCCGCTATCTGGGAGGTCAGCAGCAAAGAAGCGGTAGAGCTTCTGGCACATGTAGTTCGAGCACGCTTGCTGGGCGAGGATGGTATCGACAAAGTCGTCGCCATCCATGTTGCCGCCTCTGCCGAGGATGCGTTTGGCCCCCCCGTCGTGGTTTTGTTGTTTGAAGACAAACCGGTCGTCCTCGAAGGTGTACCCGGTGAGGGCGCGGGCACCTTCTTTGATGTCGTTCTCTGTGTAGTTGCCGACGCCGAGGCTGAAGAGTTCCATGATCTCGCGGGCGAGGTTCTCGTTGGGCTTGCCCTTTCGGCTGTCGTTGTTGTCGAGGTAGGCGATCATCGCGGGGTCGCGGATGATCTGGTGCATCAGCACGCCGTAGTTGCCAAGCGCGTTCGAGCGGTAGAGCTGGTTCTGGACGAACATGTGGTAGCTGTCTTCGATGGTGCGGTAGCTGGTAGCAAAGTGCCCGTGCCAGAAGAGTGTCATTTTTTCTTCGAGCGGGCGGGGTGTTTCGATGAGCCGGGTGAGCCACCACCACTGCATCTCACGGATCTGCTTACGGTCTTGCGCCTGCCGCCGTTGGCGTTCGAGTCGGAGTCGGGCGAGGGCCTCCTCGTCGTTGGTCTGTCGGGCGCGTCGGTACCGGGCGCGGGTCTCGGCATCGGGCGAGCCGATGATGGACCTGCTGAACCGCCCCTCTTCGACGGGCTGCCTGGGGGTGTCGGTCAGCTCGACAAGGTGCTCGACCGACCGCTCCGGTCCCCACTCGACGAGGAGCTGGATCTGGTCGGGCGTTCCACCAAACCCGGCCCGCCACAGCAGGTGCCTGGCCTGGGTATAGCCGAACGACTCTCGGCTGATCGGGGAGAGCACGCCTGCCCGTGCTTGAGTCGCTGGTGTTTCCGTCGTGGACATGGATGCCTCCTCTTCCGCATCGCCTGCGCGGGGTGCTTCTGGGCAGCACAACGCCGATGGGGGCTCGGGCATTGCCCGCAACAGCACCCAGTATGCAACAGACCGCCCGCCAATGCGAGCAAGAATCCTGAACTTTCGTTGGGATGATCGGGTCGTCGATTCTGATTGTGTGACAGATTTATCCTTTAAACTAAACCTGTCTCCGCGCTGCCTTGTGCAGCTGGCGGCCCCAGCCCCAGGCGAGCATGGCGACCACGAGGAATGCTGCCCCGTTGGCCTGGTGGGCTGTCCCGATGAGCAGCTCGCCGATCGGGACACTGGCAGCTTCTTCAAGCTGGTCCGCGGTCGGGACCTCGCCTCGCTTGGCACTCATGATTACCGCAACCATCGCCCCCCACCCCAGCATGAACTGCACCCCGACCAGGACAAAGACTGCGATCCCGGTTGCTCTGATCCGCCCGGCGACACCCTGGAGCTGCCCCCGGTGTTCGCGGACAAACCGCACCAGCACCGAACCCGCAAGGATCGCAAAGGTGACCACGCCGAAGGCGACCACCATGTGCGTGAGCAGGATGTGGAACGAGCCGGGGGTGTCCCCCCGACGGAGGTGCCTATACATTGCGCCGAGCAGGAGCTGAAAGAACGAGATATGGAGTGCCCCTGTGGTGCAAACCCGCACCGCTCGCGTGGGGGTCCCGCCTTCGAGCGAGCGCAGGCTGCGATAGGAAGGTGACATCCAGAGTGCCACAACGGCTGCATAGGCAAGCACAACCTGCCCGAACGCACCGTGGAGCGCAGCCAGAACCGGGCTGTTGAGCACCACTCGTTGGCCCCCCAGCACGCCCTGAAGAATCACAGCGAGGAGCAGGGCGGTCGTCCACACGCCGAACTTTTTTCGCGTGTCTGGCCCGAACATTACGACGATCCAGAGCAGCAGCGTCGCAAGCCCGGCAAGTGACCCGAAGAGCCGATGGGCGTGCTCTAAAAAGATTCTGGGCTGCGACATCAGCGAGATGGGGTACAAGAACATGTTTGCGCCGAAAGTGTCGGGCCACCCGCGCACCGCCATCCCGCTCTCGCTGCTGGTGACGAGCCCGCCAAGCAAAATCAGCGGGATGTATGAGACCATGACAACCCACGCCAACCTCGCAGGCCAGGGGTCATCACCGATGGTGGGGAGTGAGATTTCAGATTTGGTGGCTCGACCAAGAAATGCTCCTGCTGCCCCGATCATGCCCCCAAAGAGCAGGAATCCAGCCGCGAGAAGGAACGCTGCGGGCTGTAATGCCGTGTGCCCTTCGGTATAAGCCGCGGGATCGGGCTGCTCGACGAGGACCGAACCAAGAGCCATGAGGCTGACAGCTGCGGTGAGCACGCCGGCAAAAATCGCCCCTCCCAGCCCCGGACGGGCCATTCGAGCCCCTAACGACGCGAGTAGAAGCCAGGTAACAAGGACCACAGGCCCCATGACAACTGGCGGGAGATTCAGCCCCGGGAGGGGGAGCATGAACCAGGCTGTCCAGAGCCCGACCGCGATGCCCAACCCAAGGGAAAGCACCCGAACTGGTGCCAGAGTAAAGCCGGAAACTACATGTTTGGTATATTCTTGGTACTGCATAGTGTTGACAATCGTATGCCGCGTCCGATATGGATGGTCTACAAAGTGGATTCTATATTGCTGCGACAGGGTCTCAATTGCGTGCCTAGAGCGTGCAGGATTTGACAAACCACCCCCCGCGTGTGGATATTTGTGCCCTACAGCAACACATGTTGCCAAAACCGGACCATTCCGGGTGGGTTTTAGGCATCTCGTCGTGGAGTTTTTCGCTTGGTCAATGACCTCGTGGTTATTGCCCGATCGACGCAAAGGAGCGCATCGTGTCGGTCATCTTTCCCAAATGGATGAACGCCCTGCCCACACTCGGTGCGCTGGGCGCGATGGGGGGCGCAGCTGTTGTGGCACTCGGTGGGTGGTACTGGGCAACGCCTGATTTCTTCGAGGTCGGATACAGCCCCGTGCAACCCGGGTCTGGTTTCGACCATCAGATTCACGCGGGCAAACTCGGTATGGACTGCCGATATTGCCATTCCAATGTCGAAAAATCACCCGAAGCCAACATCCCCTCGGTATCGACCTGTAATGCGTGTCACGGCGAGAACCGCGTGAGCCCTGCCCGTTCGAGTGCGACTGATGAGAAGGTGCAGTTCATCCGTGATGCGTACGACGAGGACAAGTCGATCGAGTGGCGGCGGATCCACAAGCTGCCTGATTATGTGCGGAACTTTCCGCATGATGTCCATCTGACTGCTGGGGTGAGCTGCTTGTCCTGTCATGGGCAGGTTAAATCTATGCCTCAGGTCTATCAGGATCAGGGACTCGGCATGGGGTGGTGTCTCGATTGCCACCGCCACCCCGAGGCTGCGCTTGTGCCTCAAGACAAGGTGACAGACCTGCTCTGGGTGGAGGGCGAACTCAATGCCCGCGCCAAGGGGCAGGGCACGACCGATACCCAGGCCCTGTTGGGGCAGTTGTGGGACGCGCCACCCCAGACATGTGGTGCGTGCCACCAGTAACTCCTGAACCTCACGAACCCTCCGGCGACCCCCACAAAGCCCCCCACGACGAGCCCCTGATCGACAGCAAGCGAGAGTGAGCATGACACACAAGCAGGGACCAGCAACCCGCGACCACCAGCCAGCCGACATGGCGGCACGCGCGGGCACGCCGAGCAGCCACACCGTGTGGCGCAGTGTCGATGAGTTTGCCCAGACACCCGCCTTCCGCGAGGTCATTGAACGCGAGTTCCCGGCTGGTGCTTCAGAGCTTGCGGGCAACTCTCGGCGGGACTTTGTCAAGCTGATGGGCGCGAGCCTTGCCCTTGCTGGCGCAGCAACCATCCCCGGCTGCCGACGCCCTGACCATAAAATTTTCACCTATTCACGGACCGTTCCGGAAGAGGTCATCCCCGGCAAGCCGCTCTACTACGCCACCAGCACGCCGCTGCCCGGTGGTGGGGCAGAGGGGCTGCTCGTCGAAACACACGAGGGCAGACCCACCAAGGTCGAGGGCAACCCGCTTCATCCAAACAACCGTGGCAAGTGCGGCACAAAGGCCCTTGCCAGCCCGCTGACGATCTACGACCCCGACCGGCTCAAGTTCCCGGTCTATGACAACCCGGCCAAGGGCAGGGTTGCGGCTTCATGGGACGACTTCAAGGCCTGGTCGCTCGAGCACTTTGCGCACTATGCCGGCGACGGCTCGGGGCTCGCATTCGTTGTTGAGCCCCGCTCGACCCCGGCGTGGAACGCAACCAAGGCTGCTGTGCTCAAGCAGTATCCAAACGCCCGGTGGGTGTCGTATCTGCCCGCAGGCAGCGATGCAGCCAACGAGGGCGCACAGATCGCCTTTGGCGCGCCCATGCGAGAGGTCTTTGACTTTGGCACTGCCCGGGTCATCGTTGCACTTGACCGCGACTTTACCGAGGATGAATCGGGTGCGATCGCCAACGCCCGCGGGTTTGGTGCTTCCCGGCGTGTCTGGAAATCGACCGACTCCATGTGCCGTCTCTATGCGGTCGAGCCGTTGTATTCGGGGCTCGGGGCACTTGCGGACCACCATGTGCGGCTCGCGCCCTCACAGATCCCCGCGTTTACGGTGGCTCTTGCCAAAGCGGTGCTCGCGCGGCGCAATGATGCTGTGCTGCGGGCAGCAGTCGAGGCTGTCACCCTGCCTGATACCAGCGCCTTTGACAGCATCCCGACCGAGACGAAGGGCAAGTCGTTTGTGCAGCTCCTCGCCGATGATCTGCTCGCTGCCGACCACCTTGGGCATTCGCTCATTGCGGTCGGCAAGACGCAGCCTGCGGCGATTCATGCCCTTGCCCATGCCCTCAACGCGGCGCTTGGCAACACGGGCACGACGGTCCGCTACATCGCGCAGGACGGAGACCTCGCAGCCCCGGTGCTCGGCGGCCTGCGGTCGCTTGCGACTGAGATGGCTGCGGGCAGCATCAAGACGATCGTGTGTATCAATGTCAACCCGGTCTTTGATGCCCCGGCTGACCTTGGCTTTGCTGACACCTTTGCGAAGGTCCACGACCGGATCAGCCTTTCTGTGGGCAAGACCGAGACTGCTGATGCCTCGACATGGCAGCTCAACGGGGCGCACTGGCTTGAGTCGTGGGGTGACACGGTTTCCAACGACGGCACCATCGCGCCGACCCAGCCGATGATTGCCCCGCTCTATGAGCCCGCGAAAAACGATATCGAGCTGCTCGCGATGCTTGCGGGTGATGAGAATCCCGACGGGTTCGATATCGTGCAGAAAGCCTGGGCGAAGGTCATGGGCACGCAGACCCGTGATGGCGACTTCCTGCGCACTTGGAAGCGAGCCCTCCGCGACGGCTTTCTTCCCAACTCGGCTGGTCAAACGAGCACCCCGAAGGTGCGTTCGACCGAGGTTGCCAAGGCGATTGGTGCCATGAACTGTGCGGAAGCACCGAAGCCTGGGGCGATTGATGTCGTCTTTACCACCGGCAGCATCGGTGACGGGCGCGATGCCAACAACGCGTGGCTCCAGGAGATGCCCCACCCGATCACCAAGGTCGTGTGGGACAACCCCGTCGTCGTCAGCCCCGCGACTGCGCGTGCGCTCAATATCGAGCCCGATGGCTACAACAAACGCCGTCAGCCTCACGCCCGAATGGCAACGCTGAGTGTCGGTGGCCGATCGATGGAACTGCCCGTCTGGATATGCCCGGGCATGGCAGACAATGTCGCGGTGGTCACGCTCGGCTATGGGCGGACCCATACCGGGCTCGTCGGCGATGGTGTCGGCTTCAACACTTATGCACTCCGAAGCGCCGACCAGGGGGCGCTCGTCCGTGGAGGTGTGCTTGCCAGCACCGGCAAGAGCTACCCCATCTCGAGCACTCAGAACCACTGGTCGCTCGAAGGCCGGACCTCACTTGTCCGCTGGCTCGACAAGCCCGCATGGGAAACCCACGCTGCCAAGGCAGAAGCCGGCCCGACCCTCGGCAAGATTGCGGACCCCTACGACACCACGGGGGATGACGATGCGCTCTCGGTTGCCGAAAGGCTCGGCGAGCTCTCGCACACCCCCGCCACCCGATCGCTCTACGAAAACCCGCTCAACGAGTCTCGGGGCAACCCTGCAGTGGGCTCGGCGTATTCGAAGGGGCTCCAGTGGGGGATGACGATTGATATGGCCTCGTGTACCGGGTGCAATGCCTGCACGATTGCCTGCCAGAGCGAGAACAACATCCCGGTTGTTGGCAAGAAGGAAGTTGCCAAGGGCCGCGAGATGCAGTGGATCCGCATCGACCGCTACTTTGTCGGCAAATCGCTTGACACCCCCGACCGCGTGCTCAATCAGCCGATCGCCTGTTCGCAGTGTGAGAACGCGCCCTGCGAGACGGTCTGCCCGGTGACAGCAACCGTCCACGACCGCGAGGGGCTCAATGTGATGGCGTACAACCGGTGCATCGGCACGCGGTACTGCATGGACAACTGTCCCTACAAGGCTCGTCGGTTCAACTTCTTTGACTGGGCACAGTCCAAGATGAACGGTGGGTTCGACCCCAAGTATGTGCCCGAGTCCATCCGCAATGCCACGGGCAACGCCAAGCAGGGCACGACATTCAACCAGAATCTGATCCCGCCGAGGCTTCGTACCAAGCTCGAAGAGATTCAGAAGATGAAGCAGAACCCCGATGTCACGGTCCGGGGCCGAGGCGTGATGGAGAAGTGTACTTACTGTCTCCAGCGGATTAATAGTGCTCGTGCGAGTGCAAAGGTCCAGGGGCTCGACACCATCCCCGAGGGCTACTTCCAGGTGGCGTGTGAGCAGGCGTGCCCGACCGAATCCATCGTCTTTGGCGATATCCTCAATCCCAAGAGCAAGGTCAGCGCGACGCGCACCAACCAGCGGTCCTACCTGCTGCTCGGGTTCCTCAACACCCGCCCGCGCACCAGCCACCTGATGCGTGTGACCAACCCCAACCACGCGATTACCGCGCCGGTCGACTCGATTGCTGCCCACGGCCACGGCGGGGGTGAGCACGATACGGGGGGCGGTGGTGAACACGCGGCTCCTGCGGAAGACCTCAGCAGCGAGACCCACAGCTTCCGGGTTGACCCCCGTCGCCGACTCGATGACGACGGCTACGCCCTCAGCCTCAATGTGCTTGGCACCGGAGCGCACGCATGACGACCCCTAACCCCGACAACGCCGCGCTCGGTACCGGGGCCGATGGCACGCTCAATGAAGACCCGGCGATTCGATCGTCGTTGGTTCTCAACGACCGTTCGCTCCACGACATCACCGAGATCGTCTGTGGGTATACCGAGAATACTCCACACAGGCTGTGGAAGCCGCTCTTTATCTTCACTGCGTCCCTCGCCACTGTCGGCGTGCTGATGATCCTCTACCTCATCATCACGGGTGTCGGTGTCTGGGGTCTCAACAACCAGGTCGGGTGGGCGTGGGATATCACCAACTTCGTCTTCTGGATCGGTATCGGGCACGCCGGGACGCTGATCTCTGCGATCCTCTGCCTCTTCAAGCAGAAGTGGCGCACCGCGGTGAACCGTTCGGCAGAAGCGATGACCATCTTCGCGGTCATCTGTGCGGGCATCTTCCCGGGCATCCATGTCGGGCGTATCTGGGTGATCTGGTATGTCTTCCCGATTCCCAACTACAACTACATCTGGCCCAACTTCCGCTCGCCTCTGCTCTGGGATGTGTTTGCGGTGAGCACCTACGCGACCGTCTCGCTGCTCTTCTGGTACATGGGCATGATCCCCGACTTTGCCACCCTCCGCGACCGGGCCGACAAGCGGCTCCGGGCTGGCAGTGGCTCGTGTAAGCTCGATGTGCAGTGCCCGATCACGGGTATCAAGTTCTTCAAGCTGCCCGTCAGTGCCGACCGCATCCGGGCGTTTGTCTATGGCCTGTTTGCGATCGGGTGGAACGGGTCGAGCCGCCACTGGCATCGGTATGAAAACGCCTACCTGATTCTGGCGGGCATCTCGACACCTCTGGTGCTCAGCGTCCACTCGATCGTCTCGTTTGACTTTGCGACCTCGATCCTGCCGGGGTGGCACACGACGATCTTCCCGCCCTACTTTGTTGCGGGTGCGGTCTTTGGAGGGTTTGCGATGGTGCTCTTCCTGCTCATCCCCATCCGTGAGATATTCCCCAACTTCAAGGACCTGCTCACGCTCCGCCACCTCGAGAACATGGCCAAGATTCTGCTGGTGACCGGCACCATGGTGGGCTTTGCCTACACGATGGAGTTTTTCATCGCGTGGTACGGCGGGAACGAGTACGAGCTCCACGCCTTTATCAACCGAGCCACCGGGCCGTACTGGTGGGCGTACTGGACGATGATCTCGTGCAATGTGCTGAGCCCGCAGCTGTTCTGGTTCCGAAGATTCAGGACCAACCCGTTTGCGATCTGGATCGTCGCGATCCTGGTGACGATCGGGATGTGGTTCGAGCGGTTCGTGATTATTGTGACGAGCCTGCACCGGGCCTTCTTGCCGGGTGAATGGCACATGTTCTTCCCGACACCGGTCGATGTCCTGACCTTTGCCGGCACCTTTGGCATCTTCCTGACGCTCTTCCTGCTCTTCCTGCGGTTCTTGCCGGTCTTCCCGATCGCCGAGATCAAGGCCGTCATGCCCAAGGGTGACCCGCACGGCCACGGCGAGAGCTTTGACCCTGCCTATATGGAAGACGACGACTAAGGGATACCTATGCCATACACATCAACACTCAGCGCATATCTGCCTTTCTTCCGCTCTCCCCCGCCACGGTTTGTCACCGAGACTGGAGAACCGGTCTGGGGCATCATGGCCCAGTTTGATGATGTCGTCAGCGCCTATCACGCTGCCGAGAAGATGCGAGATGCGGGGTTCAGCAAGTGGGACCTCCACGCCCCCTTCCCGATCCACGGCATCGAAGAGGCGATGGGGCACAAACGCACCATCCTGCCATACATCGTGCTCGTGGCTGCCTTTGCCGGTATTGGGACCGCGATCGGGATGCAGTGGTGGATCAGCGCGATTGACTATCCGCTGGTGGTCCAGGGCAAGCCGTATGGTGCCTGGGAACCCTTTGCGATGATTATCTTCGAGTTGGGCGTGCTCTTCAGCGCGTTTGCGTCTCTCTTTGGCATGATGATGCTCAACGGGCTGCCCCGCTTGCACCACCCGCTGATGCTCAAAGACAGCTTCCTCGATGTGACCGACGACAAGTTCTTTGTCGTCGTCGAGGCGACCGATCCGAGTTTCAACCCCGAGCACACCAGCAAGTTCCTCCGAGAGATCGGGGCGACGGCTGTCGAACTGGTGGAGGACGCATGAGCCCGCGCACCACGCACAACTGCAGGCTTTTGGCGGTGGGGGGCCTTGTGCTCTTTGCCGTGCTGCCGCTCACCGGCTGCCGGGGTGATCGCTCCGACAAACCCCCGAGGCAGTTCATCCCTGATATGGACCATCAGCCTCGCTGGAACCCGCAGTCAGAGTCCCAGTTCTACGCCGACGGCCGCACCATGCGCCAGCCACCCGAGAACACGGTGCCCTTTGGTGTCTCGTATGTGCTCTCGAACGAACCCTGGGCTGAGCCGTTCAACACCAAGCGGGATGAGTTCCTTGGTGGGGCGCTGAGCACCGAGATCTACGAGGGCATGGATGCAGATGGGAACTTTGTCACCAGGATTCCCATCCCCGTCACGACCGACCTCATGGCGATGGGGCAGATCAAGTTCAATATCTATTGCGCCACCTGTCATGGCATGAACGGGGAGGGTGCCTTTGGGTCTTCGGACCCGAACCTCGGGACCATGGTCGGCAAGCGATGGTCGATCGCGATCCCCTCGTTTGACGACCCCAAGTATCTCCCCGGCGGCGAGCGCGGCCAGGACGGGTACATCTTCAATATCGCCCGGGAGGGCTTTGGGGTCAAACCCAACCTCACGATGGAAGGCTATGCCTATGCCCTCGATACCCGTGAAACCTGGGCGGTGGTTGCGTATATCCGGGCGCTCCAGCAGTCGCACCTCGGCACGCTCGCCGATGTGCCCGAGGCGCAGCGAGCGGCACTCGGCGACCCGCCACCACCACCGCCAACGGAGGGTACGCCATGAGCCAGATCTCCGCAGAGGCCTATCAGAAAGTTCTTGCTGGCGTGACCGGCGATCCACGCATGGCTGAGGATAATGTCTCAGCCCCTGCTGCGACCGCCAAGCTCTCGAAGCTGTTGCTCGGCATCGGTGTTGTCGGGCTGCTCGTCACGCTTGTCGGTGGCTTCATGCTCGGCGCACAGCACGCGATGGCATCGTACCTCGTCGCGGTTGGCGCGGTCTTTGCCATGACGCTTGGCGCGACGGTCCTTGTGATGTCCTTCCACCTAGTCAACGCCGGGTGGTGCGCGACTGTCCGCCGCCAGTTTGAGAATCTGATGAGCCTTGCGCCGGTGACGCTCCTCATGTTTGTGCCGTTGATCGTTCTTGAACTCTTCATCACCAAGGGTGCGATCTGGGAGTGGCTCATCCCCGGCATCGCCGAAGAAGACCCGATCATCGCGATCAAGACACCATTCCTCAACCCCGCGTTCTTCACCATCCGGTTCTTTGTCTATCTGGCGATACTGGGCTTCCTGACGGTCCGCCTCCGGGGCATGAGCATCGAGCAGGACCGCACGGGCGATCGGTTCCTCTCTGCCCGCGCACGGTTCATGAGTGCCTGGGGGTTGCCGCTGACTGCCCTGCTCATCGCCTTTGCCGGCTTTGATTACTTCATGAGCCTCCAGCCCCAGTTCTTCAGCACTATGTGGGGCATCTACATCTTTGCGGGCGGCGCGGTCTCGTGCATGGGAGTTATGGTGAGTACCTTCTGCGTCCTCCGCCACGCGGGGCGTCTCAAAGGGCTCGTGACCGACGAACACTTCCACGACCTGGGCAAGCTGCTCTTTGCCTTTACCTGCTTCTGGGCCTACATCGGGTTCAGCCAGTACTTCCTGATCTGGTATGCCAACATCCCCGAAGAGACTTTCTGGATGCTCGAGCGCACGACCGGTGTGTGGAAGGGCACCGCGATCTTCCTCTCGGTCGGGCACTTCATCGTTCCCTTCTTCTTCCTGCTGCCACGCGCGATCAAACGCAACCCCAAGCTGGTTGCCATCGGTGGCGCATGGATCATCTTCATGCATGTCATTGATTATGTCTGGCTCATCCGTCCCATCCTACACCACGGCGACCATGTGCCCACACCCATGTCGTGGTGGCTCGATATCGCGGCGATCGTCGGTGTCTTTGGCATTTTCTTCGGCCTCTTCGTTGCCCGTGTGGGCTCAAGCCCGCTTACGCCGCTCCAAGACCCCAAACTCCCAGAATCGATGTCGCACAAGAACTATGTCTAACCGCAGCACAGAACATTGCACGCCCAGCCGTCCTGCGGGTCGGCCCAACAGTCAGATTCAGACAGAGTCGGCAGACAAGGACAGCGCATGACCCACCACACCCAAGACCATACCGAGCCACAGGAAACTGTGCTCGATGCGTGGCACCAGCACCCGGCTGATCAGGGCGTGCCTCAGCAGGAGCACGGTGCCCACGCCAACATCACCGCGCTGCTCATCACCTTTGTGGTGCTCACCCTTGCCACCGTTATCTTCAGCGTGATCATCGGGCTCTACACGATCAGGGAGATCGGTCAATACACCGCACAGGGTGAACGGCAGGGGCTCGAGGCGGTCAGCACGGAAGCTCTCCAATACAAAGAAGATGCCCTCGCTGCGCAGGCGGGGTACAGCTGGACCGCCAACGGCACCGTTAAGATCCCCATCGACCAGGCCATGCAGAAGGTCATTGCCGACTATCAGGAGACGCAGAGCAAGTGAACCGCCGCTCGTCCATCCTGGGTTGTGTTGCTGCGATCGTGAGTTGCGTCGTGGTCGGCTCCGCGTGCGCGCAGCCATCTGGGCTCCAGGAGCTTGGATCGGCGGGCAGCCCGAATGTGACACCCAAGGAGCAGGAAGGTATCGGGGTCGTCGAAAATCTCGGGGGACAGATTCCACTTGACCTGGTCTTTACCAATGCCGCGGGCGAATCGGTCGAACTGGGAACCTTCTTCAACCAAGGCAAGCCCGTGATCCTGGCGATGGTCTATTACGACTGCCCGGTCGTCTGCACGGTGGTGATGGGCAAGCTCACTGCTGCCTTCAAGGGCATCGACTTCAACATCGGTGAAGACTACAGCGTGATCTTTGCCAGCATCGACCCCACCGAGAGGTCACCCCTGGCATCATCGGTCAAAGACCGCTACCTCGCCAACTATGGCCGCGCCAATGACGGCAACACCGCCGAGGGCTGGGCCTTTCTCACGACACCCACCGACAGCGCAAAGATCCTCGCCGAGAGTCTCGGCTGGACCTACAAACCTCTCACCGACGGTGAATACTCCCACCCCGTTTGTATCTTTATCCTGACACCCGAGGGGCGGATCGCCCGTTATGTCTACGGTGTCGGGTATGAATCCGAGACCATGCGGATGGCGCTCCTCGAAGCCTCAAAGGGCACGATCTCCGAATCGATCGGGGACATGATCCGCATGTATTGCTTCCGGTACGACCCGACCACCGGCAAGTATGCGGTGGTCGCATTCCGCGTGGTGCAGTTGGGCGGCATCGTCTCGATCCTCATTGTCGGCGCGCTCATCGGCATCATGCTCACCAAAGAACGAATCCGTCATCATCGCTCGCGTGTCGCCGCCGAGGCGCTCCCCGAGGCTGACAAGTCCGACACCTCCCACTCCGCGGCGGGACCGACCATATGAACATGCTCTCTCTTACACTCGCACAGCAAGGCGGACCGCTCACACGCCTGATCTTCGGCACCCGAGGGGCCTCAGACCTTGCCCGGGATACCGACTATGTCTTTATGTGGATCCTCTGGTTCTGCATTATCTGGTTTGTCTTTCTCATGGGGCTGATGACCTTCTGGGTCATCAAGTATCGCCGTCGTCCCGGTGTCCCTATGCAGCGGAGCCCGCACCACAACACAAAGCTCGAGCTGGCCTGGACCATTCTCCCATCAGTCTTCCTGGGGTACATGTTCTACATCGGGCTCGAGGGCTACCTCTCCAAGCTCGTCGCGCCCACCAACGCAGAAACAATCGATGTCGTCGGCACCAAGTGGGACTGGCTCATCACCTACGACAACGGCGCAAACCCCCCAGACAAGACGGTGATCGGGGGCAAGCCAGACGCGCCCGTCATCCTCATTCCCGTCGGGCGTCCGGTGCAGTTCCGCATGACCAGCCGCGATGTGCTCCACAGCTTCTGGATCCCCGACTTCCGGTTCAAGTTTGATGTGATCCCGAACCGCTACACCAGTTTCTGGATCGAGGCCGAGGAGCCCGGAGAGCATATCATCTTCTGCGCCGAATATTGCGGCGACAAGCACTCGGAGATGCTCGGTCAGCTCGTCGCGGTCCCCGCAGAAGAATACGACCGCCTCAAGGCAAGCTGGACCGTGGACCTCAGCCTGCCACCAGTCCAGCTCGGTGAGATGATTGCGAAAAATAACGGCTGCCTCGGGTGTCACACCACCGGCGGCGGCGTGAGCGTTGGGTCGACTTGGCACAACGCCTGGGGCAATGAGGTCCCCATCGAGGGCAGCACAAACATCCCCGCTGATGACCCACTCGCCTGGGACAACTACATCGTCGAGTCGATCACCAACCCCACAGCCAAGATTCATCAGGGGTTCCCGCCCGTGATGACCAGCTATGCGGGTGTGTTTGACGAGCGGGAACTCAGTTGGCTCGTCGCCTACATCACATCACTCAGCGAGAAGGCTGCACCCCCAGCGCAAGAGACGCCCCCAGCAGACGAACAAGCCGAGCAAGAGGACCAGGGCGAAGATTCCAATCCCGGCGAGCAGTAAACCAGCATTCCACACAACGGTCTCAAAGTGAGCACCCGACTATGACCACGATCAATACACCACACGACTCCGGCCACGACGGCCACCACGACGAGGGGTCGTACCTCACTCCCGTCGAGGGGGGGCTGGTGACCAACATCATCCGATGGGCAACGACCATCGATCACAAAAAGCTCGGGATGATGTACCTCGTCGCCGTCCTGATTATGTTCTTCCTCGGCGGCATGATGGCGATGGCAGTCCGCGCCGAGCTCTGGTCGCCCACGCGGGTCCTCGCCGATGGCACGGTCACCGGGCAGCTCTTTCAGTGGGGCGACGGGGCGGCGCAGGGGTATGAGAACTTCAACCGCATCTTCACCATCCACGGTGCGGTCATGGTCTTCTTGGTCATCATCCCCGGCATCCCCGCGGTGCTCGGCAACTTCCTCCTGCCGCTCATGCTCGGCGCCAAGGATGTCGCCTTCCCAAGGCTCAACCTCCTGAGTTGGTATATCTACTGCCTCGGTGCTCTCTTTGCAGTCGCCAGCCTCATCGGATCGGGTGTCGATACCGGGTGGACATTTTACACGCCATACAGCTCATCTCATGCAAGTAATGAGTACGGCAATGTTGTCCTGATGACCTCTGCGGCCTTTATCCTCGGGTTCAGTTCCATCCTCACCGGCCTCAACTTTATCGTCACCATCCACAAGCTCCGATGCCCGGGTATGGGCTGGTTTGATATGCCCCTGTTTATCTGGGCGATGTATGCCACCAGTATCATCCAGGTGCTCGCGACGCCTGTCATCGGCATCACACTTGCCCTGCTTATCTATGAGCGGCTCTTACATGTCGGCATCTTCGACCCCTCACTCGGCGGCGACCCGGTGCTCTTTCAGCACTTTTTCTGGTTCTATTCGCACCCGGTCGTCTATGTCATGATCCTGCCGGGCATGGGGGTTGTGACGGAGATCATCGCGGTCCACGCCCGTAAGCCGGTCTTCGGCTATCGGGCGATTGCGTTTGCCTCACTCGGCATCGCGGGTGTCTCGTTCCTCGTCTGGGCGCACCACATGTTCGCCTCGATGGGAGAGCTTGCCAGTGCGATCTTCAGCGCCCTGACCTTCTTTGTCGCGATCCCAACCGCTGTCAAGGTCTTCAACTGGATCGCAACCCTCTACAAGGGCTCCATTGCGTTTACAACGCCCATGTTCTATGCCCTTGCATTCCTTTTTCTCTTCTCGATCGGCGGGCTCACCGGGCTCCCCCTTGCAACACTCGCCACCGACATGCACCTGCATGATTCCTACTTCATCGTTGCTCACTTCCACTACACCATGATGGGAGGCACGATCATCGCTGCCATCGGCGGGCTCCACCACTGGTGGCCCAAGATGACCGGCAAGATGTACAACGAGCGAGTCGGTATCCTCGGGTGCCTGCTCGTCTTTGTTGGGTTCAATGTCACCTTCTTTACCCAGTTCTTCCTCGGCACGCAGGGCATGCCCCGCCGTTACGCAAGCTATATCGACGAGTTCCAACTGCTCCATCAGATCTCGACCGTTGGTTCGTTCATCCTCGCCACGGGCATGTTCGTCCACGCCGCCAACTTCATCCACTCACTCATTGCCGGGGCCAAGGCTCCTCCAAACCCGTGGGGTGGGCTCTCCCTAGAGTGGAACACCGACAGCCCGCCCATCGAGCACAACTTCCACCACGAGCCTCTCCTCACCCACGGCCCGTACGACTACGAAGATGTCTACCCGCCGCACTGCGACCCCGCCGACTACCCACTCCCCGAGCCGCTGCCCGAGGGCAATAGCACGCACTGATCCCGACCGCTGTCACCCACGGATACCGATATGACCACCATGGACACACACAGCAAGAGCTCCGACACCGGCACACCCGGGTGGAAGCGGTACGCCTTTGCCGATCACTTCCGAAACGCCGAGGACGAGTTCGACGCGTGCAAACTCGGGTTCTGGCTCTTTCTTGCAACCGAAATCCTGCTCTTCTCGGGGCTCTTCTGTGCCTACGCGATGTTCCGTTTGCTCTACCCAGAAGCCTTTGCTGCCGGGTCGCACCACCTCGATGTTTTCTATGGCGGCATCAACACCCTGGTCCTGCTTCTCTCGAGTTTCACAGTCGCCATGGCGATCCGGTGTGCCCAGCGTGACAACCAGAAGTGGCTCCGCATCAACCTCATCATCACCATCTTCTGCGCCTTCCTCTTCTTCTTTATCAAGATCGCCTTTGAGTACATCCCCAAGTGGCAACAGGGCATCCGCCCCGGCATCCTCTACTCCAACCCGTTCGCTGCCCACCCGCAAGAGCCCACCTGGTGGAGCGTCTACTACGGCGCGACCAGTGTCCACGCCCTCCATGTCCTCATCGGCGCGGGCCTGCTGAGCTGGTGCCTCTACCGCTCGATCCGCTTCAAGGCGTATGGCCCCAAACACTACACCATGCTCGAAAACGCCGGGCTCTATTGGCACCTCGTTGACATCATCTGGATATTCCTCTTCCCCCTCCTCTATCTCATCCACTAAACCCCACCCCCACTGGCCCCACGAAAGAACTCCGCGATGCACGCTGACACCACACACGCCTTCGACCCAAACGATCCTCACCACTTCGGGGACCTCGGTGAGCACAAGGGCCACCATATCAACAGCACCCGGCTGCTGGTCACGATCATCCTCACGCTGGTCTTCTTTACCGGGCTGACGATCTTTGCCTCTCGCTTTGAGACCTTCCTCTCCTCCGATCTCGGGTGGCACCTGCCCGATTGGATTAATATCGTGATCGCCATGAGCATCGCAGTCGTCAAGGGCGCGCTCGTCATCATGTTCTTCATGGGGCTCAAGCATGAGAACCCCCTCTATACCGTCATCCTCCTGTTCTGTATGTTCACCTTCGCCCTCTTCCTCGGCTTCACCGGCCTCGACCTCGACAACCGAGGGCATGTCGATAGCTGGAAACAGTCCTCGATCACCGAGGGCGGCATCGGAGGCCCGATCCCCCACCCGGGTGGCACATTCCGTGACAAGACCACCGGGGAGCTGGTCACGATCCCTGCCGGGGGCTATACCGGCGCACTGACCGAGCACCTTCGCACCCAATACATCGCCCAGACTGGCATCACCGAAGAGGAATACATGAGGCGGTGGGCGAAGGCAAACCATGTCCACCTGGAAGACCCCGCCCACGCGAGGTCTGATGCCAATCGCTCTGTCCCCCGTGTCGGCCTCACGGGTGCCCTCGACCAGACCGAGCCGACAGCGACCGACGACAGCAACGCACCCAGCGGCCACTGAGCCAAAGGGAGTACGCCTCATGCGAAAGCCACGAACCATGCCGCTCGCGATCGCCACCGTCGCGCTTGTGCTCGTGGTTGTCTCGTGCGTCCTGATGGCCCGCCGCATCGTCGCCTATAACGCCGAGCAAGGGCGGATTACCTACCTCCAGCTTGAGGTCACAACACCCGAGTTTAACTTCGCGGGCAGGCAGGTTGCACTCACCGACATCCCGCCCAGCGGCCCGGGCGACCTCGGCTCGGTCAATATCATCTATGGCGAGGAGTTGATCACACTCCCCATTTCCATCCCGCTCAACGAGTACGCCGACCAGTTCCCCGGCCTCGAACGCCACAGCGACTGGCTCCGTCTCGTCCGCTTTGCCCAGCTCACCGGGCGAGATACCAAGCAGCTCCTCGCCGCCATGGAAGCAGGCGAAGAGCCCGACCGCCTCGTCCTTGTCACCAGAGCCACCCGCCCCGGTGTCAACCCCGATACCTGGGGCCGTGTCTGGCGCACGGACTGGACCTTTGATTTCTACGAGTTCCTCCCCGAGGGAGGCTTCGGCCACGAACGCTTCGCCTATCCCTCAGCCCGCTCAGCAAGCCAGCAGCAGCAACGCCGCGACGAGGCAGCCGAGGGCCATGGGGGCTTGCCTCAGCTCGATACCCGCTCGTGGCAGTTCCAGGTCGCCGACCTCCTCATGCCCGAGGGGAGTGCCCCGCGCATCATCGCTGGCGATTCGCCACTGGTTGCTGCCGGGTGGACCTTCCCCGCCGCGGTCGTCTCTGTCTTTCTTGTCACCACCGGCCTGCTGCTTGCCTTTGCCCCAGAGCGGTCCCCAAACTCCTAGAGCCCCGTCTTTGATACGGTTTGCAAAGGGTTCGTGGTGTCTCTACGAGCCCCGCGCGCAAGCTCGGGTTTGTGAATGCCCGGTTGTGAGCGGCAGACCATTGGACCCCGAACGGGGTCCTCTTGCTGTGCGGTTCTCAAGAGCACCCCGATGGGGTGCGTTGTGTTTCACGGCCAGCGTCCGGGGGTGTCGTCCGCTGCGCGGGGCTCCACCCCCGGCTATTGAATATCAGTCCTCCGGACTGGGGAGCAAGAACCAACACACTGAAACTTTGGGATTCCGTATCGCAGGCACACCCAATGCCTGTGCTTGCGCACAGGCCTCGTAGAAACACACGAGTTGTTCTTGCATGGCCTCCCCCCACGATATGTTTGCAATCACTAACAATAAGTTTGGCTTACTCGCAACTCGGTGGATGACACACGCAGTGTGCAAAGGGCTTCCCGTTTGGCTCATGGAACCACCGAATCAGGCGCGAGGCACCACCTATGGACACGACACCTCAGACAATCGACCTCACCAGATTACCAGCATCTGTCACTTCATCCCTCGATCTGTGGAAGAAAGCTAGTGACTGCTCTATCCTCTGAACCCCGGCCCATTGTGGGCGAGTCCGGTCTTGTGCGGGGATGAGTCAGCGGGTTCGGCGGCATAGGCCAGATGCCGAAGGGTAAGAATCGGGGCGGGTCTTGGATCACCTCATCAATCCGTTCCTGCTTTTCCTCGGGCTGGCGATCGGCGGGCTTGGGCTCTGTGCTGCGCTGCCTCGTCGGCGCGTGAATCCTCGTGTCCTCGGCGTCGTCCTCGGCGGGCTCGGTATCGGGATTGTCCTGCTCGGGCTCGGGCTCAAAAACCCCGACACCCTGCCCAACTACAACTTCTACATCTTCGCAGCCATCTTGCTGGGGTCCTCCCTGCGGGTTATCACACACCCTCGGCCCATCTACGCCGCCCTGTACTTCATCCTGGCCATCCTCGCCAGTGCGGGGCTGTACCTGCTTTTGTCAGCCGAGTTCATGGCCTTTGCCCTGATAATCGTCTACGCCGGGGCGATCCTGATTACCTACCTGTTCGTCATCATGCTCGCCACGCAGGCGCCCAGCGAAGACAAGCTCGAAGCACTCGCAGACTATGACATCGAGGCCCGCTCCCCCATCGTTGCTGCCCTGACCGGGTTTGTGCTGCTGGCCTCCCTGACGACCATGCTCTTCCGGGGCGCAGGCGATCTGCCGACACCCGAGGCCCCCGTCCCCGATGCCCTGCTCGCGCAGATGCCCAACCGGGTCACTCCCGAGAAGGTCACAGCCTCTCTCACACGGATCGGCGAGTTGCAGGAGGGTGAGGAGTTTGTCAGCCTCGACCCCATGACCAGCACCGTGACGATCCGCGGGCTTGAGGGCGAGCGGATTGTCCCCATCCCCGCAGAGATGCAGGTCAAAAATGTCGAAGAGATCGGGTTTGATCTGCTCAACGGCCACCCGGGCTCGATCGAGATCGCGGGGGTGATCTTGCTGATGGCGATGCTCGGCGCGACAGTGCTCAGCCGCAAGCAGGTCGAGTTTGAGGAAGAAGCCAAGCTCCGTCAATCTCAGGCGTTGTCAGCTGCGGGCACGGTCTTTGCCGAGAAGGAGGTCCGCCCATGACCTTCTCGCTTGGTCTTACGCTCGCGCAGTCCGGGTTCCCCGAGTTGATGGCTGCATCGACGCTGGCACCCTATCTGTTTGTCTCGGCGGCCCTCTTTGTGATCGGTTTGGTCGGGTTTATCACCAGACGCAACCTCATCATCATGTTTCTCTGTACCGAGTTGATGTTCCAGGCTGCGGGGCTCGCGCTTGTGGCGTTCAGTCGGTACCACCTGGAACACACCGGGCAGACATTCGTGATCTTTGTCCTCACCGTCGCAGCCGCCGAGGCGGCTCTGGCTCTGGCGTTGGTCGTGCTGCTCTTCCGCAAGAAGGATTCTCTGAGCAGCGAAGAATGGCGAGAGATGCAGGGATAAAACAGAGCCCCAAGCACAAGCGAGGGTCTTGACTCGAAGACTGGAAACACACCGCGTGACGACGATCCTGACAACCATCCCGACCCTGCTTTCCAGCGCTGCTGCTGCGCTCACGCAGGAGGGTCACGGGCAGGCGCAGCAGGCTGTCGAGCAGGCGATAGGCCACGCAGCCGGCGGCATCACAGCACCGGTCGAGGGGCCGATGTGGATCGCCCTGATCCCCGCCCTGCCCATCCTCGGCGTCATCCTCACCACGCTCTGTGCGATCTTCGGCGTCAAGAGCAAGCTGCCCGCAGCCATCACCGTCGGGTGCCTTGCTGCGAGCTTTGCCCTCACGGTCGGTGCGTTCCTCAGGCTCTCGGGTCTTGAGCCCGGCTCGAGCATGGTCGTCACGGTCTTTGAGTGGTTCCATCTCTCCTGGGGCAGCGAGCCGGAACAGACACTCCGTGCCGACTTTGCGTTCTATATCGACAGCCTGACCATCCTGTGGATGCTCTTTGTCACCGGGCTTGCCACGCTGATTGCGCTCTATGCCAGCGAATACATGTCGCCGGATGTCGGCAAGGGGTACAGCCGGTTCTTCGCGGCCTTCAACCTGTTTGTCTTTAGCATGGCCTGCCTGGTCATGGGCGAGAACCTGCTGGTGCTCTTCCTCGGGTGGGAGGGTGTCGGGCTCTGCTCGTACCTCCTGATCGGGTACCACTACAAAAAGCCCTCCGCTGTCGCAGCTGCCAAGAAGGCGTTCATCGTCAACCGCATCGGTGATTTCGGCCTGCTGATGGGCATCTTCCTGACCTTTGTCAAGTTCGGGACTCTGAGTTTCCCCGA
>JAJRZG010000283.1 GCA_024275365.1 Planctomycetota bacterium
TCGATACCGGGCGTGCCACCCGTGCCCTCGATTCAGTTCGGCGGAAAGCCTGATTTTCCGGGGATTTCAGCGATTGAGGGGCCGGGTCGCGTGCTGCCGATCCTCGCGTGGGATCGGTCGAACCCGCTCTTGCGGGATATCTCACTCGGTGCGGTCCGCATTGGGAAGTGCCGGGTGCTCTCCCCGGAGGCCCCTGATGACGCAGCGTCGTTTACCGAGCTTGCGCGCACGGCTGAGGGTGTCGTGCTCGCAGCAATCGAGCACAGCAGCACAATCCATATCGTTACCGGGTTTGATCTTGTGTAATCGACATGGCCTGTGGACTACAGCTTCCCGATCTTTCTTGCCAATGCGGTTGAGTCGTTGCCGAGAGGGGGGCTGCTCGCGGCGGGGTGGTCGGCAACGACCGCAGAACCGGCAACACCTGCCCAGCCCATTGATGCGGACGCGGTGCTCATCGACCCGGATGGCCTCGAACGACCGGTGTTGCGCGCCGATTCTGATCTCACTGTTTCGTCCCGGCTTGGTGTGCTTGATCGGGTCGGCATCTGGCGCGTCGGGGGGGTTGCTGTGCCCGTCAACCTGTTCGATGCGCGAGAGAGTTCTCTTGAAGTACCGGAGACACTTGCGGTCCCCGGCGGCACCATCGCAGCGGCTGGCAGGGGCGCGTCTTCGGGTGAGCCACGCGAAGTCTGGCACTGGTTTGTCATGGCGGCAGCGGTGCTGCTGGTGATCGAGTGGTTGGTCTTTGGGTTGCGGGCACGGATATATAGCCCTTTGGCCATTAATTTCTGCTGCGTGCCACGGCCATCCTGGCCGTGCGTGGCAGTGCGCTTCCATCCCTGACACTCGGCACGGCCAGGATGGCCGTGGCACGCTACCGAATACCGCTCCAGGTGTTGAGGTTGATCGCGGCGCGGGTGGGTTCGCGGTCCCATGGCATCAGACGACGGGGCCAGGCGGTGCGCACACCTCGGGCATCGCGCCGAGTGATGCCAAGACGAAGTATGCCCCCGGGCTCGATAGCTTCACGAGGGATCGGGACTGTGACCGACCAGCGGGTGCCCTGATCTGCGACATTAAGAAACTGCTTGTCTTCGAGGTTGTGCTCATTGCGCAGCGAGCCGTCGCGCGAGATATGCAGCACCGCGGCTGGCGAGCCCCGTTGCCCAAACCAGAGGCCGACTTCGTCGTGCATCGGTTCATCAGGCTCGGCGGCTGCGCACTCGACGAACACCGACCAGCCCGAGGTCTTGGGCATGATATCCGGCTCGGAGAGCCGGGCCACCGCAGCAGAGTCATCACGGTAGACGAGCACGCCCGCTGCCCACTCGGTGCTGGGTGTTGCACCCGCCCGGGGGCGTGAGGCTGACCAGGAATCGAGTGTCCAGTCGTGCAGCAGCGGGCCACAGCTTGCTCCGGGTGGACGGACAGCCAGCACCTCGCGCGCGGCCAGTGTTGTGTTTGTGTTTCCACTACGGACAGTAAAGCTGCGTGTACCGGTCATGGGGCTCCCCAGCCCGATTGCAGCCGAGACCTCACTGATCTGGCCCGGTTCGAGCGCCTGAGGCTCGCCGACGCGCAGGCCGTCGTGCCCGCTCACCCACAAGAGCAACGGCTTGTCATCGAAACACACCGCCCGGAGCTGCACTAAGGGCTCGCTCTGTGTGCCCAACAACCCGGCAGCATCATCAGCAACCCATGCAGCGGCTTTGGGGAGGGTGTCGAGCCAGGCGTTGCTGCGGGCGATGAGTGCATCGCCTGCGAGGGTTGGGTCGAGCAGGTCGGTGAGCAGTGAGTCAAGAAGGGGTTGGCTCGTTGGCCATGCGGGGGCAGAGACTGAATCGGAAATCCGAGCCGCTGCAATGCCCGGTTCGGAGAACCGGGCCACCGTGTTCGGTGCAAACTCGATGGTCCGCGAGAGTCGTGCGAGGAGTCGTTCACACGCCCGGGGGTCTGCATACCACAGCCTCGCGAGCCCGACGCGCCACCTCGATTCGATGAGCTCGGCGAGCCCGTCGAGCACCCCCGGGTCGCCCTCGACATGCCAGATGTTGCGGGGGGGTGACGAGAAACCGAGCCCGCCGGTGACCAGCTTTGCACGCCACAGCAGCATGGGGTTTCGCCATTCCGGCGCGAGGAGGCTCGCATCGGGTTCGGGTATGCCCTCGGGCGCGCGCCATGGTGCCCATGTCTCTTCCTTGGGTGCTGTCCCTGGTCGGAGGTCTTCTGGCGCGGGGAGCCAGTTGACGGGGATGGCCCGGTCGCCGAGCCGAAGCGATTGCTGCTCCGCAGCATCGGCGGGAGGGTGCGCGACGACATGCCACGCCCCGACTGAAGCGGGGATCGCCCCCTCTTTGACGGGCGTCACAACCCACCTGGTGACCCTGGGCAGCCAACCCGACCACGCGGCGGCATCCGTTTCAATCCCGATCCAGACCAGCGATGCCTCGAGCTGTCTGCCGTCGGCGAGTGTCAGGTGTGGCACCGTCGAGCCGGGCAGCTGCCCAGTCACACGCACCGGGATCACCAGCATCCGCCCGGGCACCGCGTCGATCCTCGGTGATTCGATATGCAACTTTGTGGCGCCCGTGCCACCGATCGCCACCCGGGGGGCTCGTACAGGGCCACAGGCGGTCAGGCTTGCACCGAGCAGGCCCACGATCGCAGCTCCAGCCTCACGGCGGGTCATGTTTGAGCGGGGGCCGGGATGGTCGTGAAGAGTTGCCATGGGCTTTGCGTCTCGACCACACTCCCGGGGTGTCTGGTTGCACGCCCGGCGGAGAGCGGTCATACTGCGGTCATACTATGGTCCTCGCTCGTTGGATGCCCATTTCGGTTCTTGCCTCTGTATGCTCAGGAGATTCTGCATGACACCACTTGCCAAGGGTTGCGTCGCCGAGTTTATCGGCACCTTCGCGCTGGTTTTCTTCGGGGCGGGTTCGATCCTGATGACCGCCGATGCCACCGGGGGCGCAGGCAGCCTGGTCACGGTCGCGCTTGCCCATGGCATCGCTCTGGCGGTATTCATTACCGGCGCGATGTACATCTCCGGCGGACAGTTTAACCCGGCGGTCTCGATCGGCCTGCTCGCAGCTGGCAAGCAGTCGCCGGGGCAGACCGGCGCGTTCATCCTCACGCAGCTCGCCGCAGGTGCGTGTGCCGCCGGCATGTTGGTCTTCACGCTCACGCCGGAGGTTACCAACAACTGGGATGATGTTGCCAAGACCGGCACCAATGTCGGCGCGACAATGGGCAGCCTGACGCACGAGGGCAAAGTGCTGAGTGTGCTTGTGCTCGAAGCGCTCCAGACCTTTGCGTTAGTGTTTGTGGTCCTGACTACGGCTGTCGATGCCCGAGCGCACAAGCTCGGTGGCATCTGTATCGGGCTCACGGTCGCGATGTGCATCCTGGCATTCGGGCCGATGACCGGGTCGAGCATGAACCCAGCTCGTACATTTGGACCGGCACTCTATGGCCATTGGGACATGCACTGGGTCTATTGGATTGGACCGATTCTTGGTGCCTCGCTGGCAGCACTGGTCTACAGATTTGTGTGGATGGAGCCTGAAGACGGAGCTACTTCTGGTTCTGAGCGTGAGAAGAACTGATCCCGCCTGGCTGTTTCTCGTGACCTTTTGAGGCTGGCAGACACGGCGACTCGGGTGCTCCCGGGAATACTCCCCGGGCCTCCAGCGTCATACCATTCGAGTTGATACTCTTATGGGAGAGCTTCGGGAGGCTTCTGTCTCCACTTAAACCACCTGACAAAAAAGGAACACGCTGTGAATACCCGAATCAGTATTGTTGCGCTGGCCGCCTTGGCTGGGTCTTGCTTTGCTCAGACTGCCGACTCAGAGACCCTCGACAAGATGATTGCCCATTATGAGCAGCTCACGGGCTGCACGGTCAGCATCGGCATCGAGATGAAGTCCGACGACCCGATGATGGCGGCCATGATCAGCACGAGGAACAAGTCCACGCCCGGGTATGCGGTCAAGCCCAACCTCTTTGCCTTTTGGAAGGATGCCCAAGCACCCGCCGGGCCGATGGGGATGGAGATGCCCAACACCGCGATCTATTCAGACGGAGAGCAGGTGGTCAGCACGGTCTCTTCGTTGTCGATCTACAGCGAGCACGATGCCCCCACCGACTTTGGCGCGCTGCTCGACGACCCCGACGCGGGGCTCGCGCAGGGCTGGGACATGATCCCGGGTGCGAACTTTCTCTTTGCGCTCATGTCTCCTGATCCTCGGGAGTCGCTGATCGAGCAGATCTCGGAAATCGAATACGCGGGTCTGGTCGGTGAGGGCGAGGATTCGTATCACGCATTCACCACAGTTGACGAGGACGGCACGCCGCTCGAGATGCGCATCGCTGCAACGGGTGAGCCCTGGCTGCTCGGGTTCAAGCCCGACCTGAGCAACACCGGCGCGCCCGAGGGGCTCGAGGTGCTGCTGACCTTCAAGGATTGGAACGCGATCACCGCGACCCCGGCTGAGGGCACGATCACCGTCGATCCCGAGTGGGAGAAGGTGGACGATATCGGCGTGGCACTGTTCGGCGATATGGAAATGGACATGGGGCAAGAGGGTATGGACGACGACGCCCCGCGAGGCCGCATGGTCGAGGATACTGCGGATGCGCCCGCTTCGGTCGAAGTGGGCGATGCAGCACCCGCGTTCACCCTGCCCCGGCTCGGAAGCGAGGATTCGTTCACGCTCGCTGACTACAAGGGCAAGGTCGTGGTGCTCGACTTCTGGGCGACTTGGTGCGGGCCTTGCGTCAAGGGGCTGCCGGTGGTGAGCAGCGTGACCGCCAGCTATGCCGAGAAGGGTGTGGTCTTTGCTGCGGTCAACTTGCAGGAAGACCCCGAGCATGTCGCCAAGTTTATGAGCAAGAAGGATTGGAGCTTTGATGTCGCGCTCGACAGCGACGGAGCGATCTCAAACCTCTATGGCGTGAGCGGTATCCCGCACTCGGTCGTCATCGACAAAAAAGGTGTGATCCGATATGTCACCATCGGTTTCGGTGGGGCAAAGCAGTATGAGAAGAATCTCCGCAAAGAGCTAGATGAGTTGATCGCGGAGTAAGTCTCACCTCAGACATTGTGACAACGACACGAGCCGGGGCGTATTTGCCCCGGTTTTTTTGTATGCATTTCCGTGGCGGGCGAGACGCCCGCCCCACTTGCTCTCGTGTGTGTGATCTTCGCTTCCGCCCCAACGGGGCGGCGGGATGTAGCCACGGGTGGAGCGCAGCCCGGAGGGCGGAGCGGAACCCGTGGTTCGTTGAATGGAGTCTCCCGCCCCGGAGGGGTGGAGGAGATTGCCACGCTTCCATCGCCCCCTTCGGGGCTCATCACAAATGAAACCACTTCCACGGGTTCCGCGTGTTGTACACGCTCCACCCGTGGCTACACACCTGCGCCCCATTGGGGGCGAAAGCAGGCATACACACATGGTACGCATTGCGAGACAAACTCGTGTGTTTCTACGAGCCCTGTGCGCAAGCACTGGTTTGGGGTATGCCTGTGACAATCTCCCGTCGAGGAACCCGAGCTTGCGCTCGGGGCTCGTAGTGGCAAACAGAAACCCGAGCTTGCGCTCGGGGCTCGTAGAGACACCCACAGAGAGACACCCACGAACTCTACGAAAAACAAAGAACGAACGAGACAATCACCCAACCTCTACCGGCAGCGTCGCAGCAATATTCTCCACGATCGTGTCGGTCGTCATGCCCTCGGCCTCGCCCTCAAAGTTGAGGATGATCCGGTGTCGAAGTGCTGGCAGGGCGATATCGCGGATGTCATCGACACCCACAGCGGTGCGCCCATCGAGGAGTGCCCGGCACTTGCCCGCAAGCTCGAGCGCCTGCCCGGCTCGCGGCGAGGCCCCCACCCGCACAAACTCGTTGACCAGGGGCGTGGCGAAACTGGTGGCACGGTTCCCGGTGGCACGGTTCTCCGAACCGTGTGTGCCAGTGCCACCTCCACCGACACCCGGCTCGGAGAGCCGGGCCACCCCGGCCTCGGGGTGCGTTGCCAGCACAAGCCTCACGGCGTAGTCCCGCACATGCGGCGCGATCGCCACGCGGCGGACAAGCTGCTGGTGCTGCGCTATGCACTCGGCATCGAGCACAGGCAAGACCTCGGCGTGTGCAGCGGTTGTTGTGCGCTCCAATATCTCAGCCAGTTCCTCGCGCCCCGAATACCCCACAAGCAGCTTGAAGAAGAACCTGTCGAGTTGGGCTTCTGGCAAGGGGTAGGTACCCTCTTGCTCGATGGGGTTCTGGGTTGCCATCACAAAGAAGGGAGAAGGCAGGCGGTGGGTCGTGCCGGCCACCGTCACGCTGCGCTCCTGCATCGCTTCGAGCAGGGCAGACTGAGTTTTGGGCGTTGCCCGGTTGATCTCATCAGCGAGCACGATCTGGGCAAAGATCGGCCCGGGCTGAAAGCGAAACTCTCGCTGGGTTCGGCCCTCGATCTCGGCCTCGTGGACGACCGTGGTGCCGGTGATATCTGCGGGCATCAGGTCGGGGGTGAACTGCACCCGGGCAAAGTCGAGGCTCAGCGCCCGGGCAAGCGTCCGCACCAGCAGGGTTTTGCCGATGCCGGGCACGCCCTCGAGCAGCACATGCCCGGAGGTAAAGAGGCAGGTCAGCACGCCGTCCACGATCTCGTGGTGCCCGACGATTGCCTTGGCGATCTCGGCGCGAACCGTGGCGAAATCAGCACGAAAGGCCTCGGCAGCGGCTTCCATCAGCTCTGGGGTGGCAAACTTGGCGTCGTAGTCGGTCATGGGGACTCCCTGGAGAGGACATGGTAGCGGGATGCAGCAAGGCAAGGGCAGCCAAAGCCCTGACAGATCGTGCAACCAGATTTCTGCCACTGCGTGTGAGATTTCCGGACGCCGACTCTGAGTCTGCGAAGGGTCGGATTCTGGTGTGTACACCTCCACTCCATCCATCCGCCGCTTCGCAGAGCCTCAGCATCGGTGTCCAGTTGCGACGAATGATGGACGGATGAATCCGCACACCCCTCCCAGACGAACAGAACCCCGGGTCCACCGCGTATGGTCTGCGCCCAACGGCTGTACGCCGGGCGACCCTTGAACCGATAGGTTCTTGCGGGGACACTGACTGGGTGGGTAGCCGAGCTGCCCGCCTGCCAGACTCGACCACCCACCGACCCCCATGCGGCTGGCCCACCACGCAGCCCGGCTGCACGCAGGAGAGCACGATGCAGCACACGCACCGCGACACATGGTTTGAGTCCCTCGAGCAGCGGATTGTGCTCTCGTCCTTTTCCTGGACCAGTGAAGAGGTCTACCTCGTCGAGCTGGTCAACCGCGCCAGGGCCGACCCCGCAGCCGAGGCAATCCGCACCGGGATCGACCTCACTGCCGACCTGACCGCGGGCGAGTTGGCAAAGCTCGTCCCCTCCGAGCCGCTCGCGCTCCAGAGCTCGCTCACCCTCGCTGCCCGCCAGCACAGCCGGGACATGTCCGACCGCAACTTCTTCGACCATGAGAACCCCGACGGCGACCGTGCCCAACAACGCGCCGATGCCAACGGGTATGACGGGTCTGCCGGCGAGAATCTTGCAGCCGGCCAGCCCACAATCGACGCTGCCCACGAGGCGTGGCTCGAATCGGTCGGGCACCGCAAGAATGTCCTGAGCCTCTGGGAAAACTTCTCGCAGGCATTCCATTATGACGAGATCGGTGTGGGCTTCTTCTTCCCGGGTCCCGATGTCTCCGACTTTGACACCTACTACACCCAGGTGTTTGGCTACTCGGGCAGGCCACCCCGAACATACATCCTGGGTGTTGTCTATAACGACAACGACAACGACAACTTCTACTCGATCGGTGAGGGGCTCGCCGATGTCCGCGTTGATGTCACCAACGCAGACACCGGGCTCTTTGTGGGTTCGTATCTCACAGACGGCGCAGGGAACTATCAGATCGAAGTCCCCGGGGGCAACTTCGTCGTCACCTTTATTAACACGCTCACCGGCTTTGGCAGTCGGCTCACAACCTCGGTCACAGCGAACACCAACATCAAGATCGACGCGACCGGCGACGAACTTACCGACCCGCTCGCGCCAAGCGACAACACCGCCGGGACGGGCGCGGGGATCCATGGCAGCGCAACGGGCAACGGCTCGCTCACCGTGACAACGCTCAATAATGCTGGCCGCCCGATCGCCTTTGCCGAGACGCTCGGCGGGGGGTGGACGGTCCTCGATCTCCAGCTCTTTACCGGCAGCCCCGCCATCACCGGGCAGATCCAGACGCTCACCGACCCCACCGACGGACTGACCTATGCCGCAGCAACCAGCGATGAGGGGCTGCTGCTCTTCCAGAAGAGTGCTGACGGCGTATGGAGCTTCCGCAATCTCAACACCGAGCTGTCTCAAGCCGGGCTCGTCGTGGGTGATATTACAATCTTTATCAGCAAGGGCAACAAGGTTCATATCGCCGGGCTCGATGCCACAGGTGATATACAGCTGTTCAACCAGACCGGCGCAAGCGGCACCGACGGCTTTGTCTGGACCACTCGCAACCTCTCTGATACAGACCTTGCGTTCGGGGGGCAGACGACACCCGACTTCTCCGGCGGGCTTATCAGTTATGTCACCTCGTGGAACGCGCTCAACATCGCCGGGCTCGATTCTAACGGCGACATCCAGGCCGTCTGGTACCATGTGAGCCTCGACCGGTGGCGTGTTGATAACCTCAGCGACATCACGGGTGCCCCCACACTCTTTAGCGGGCTCACCGCGTACCTCACCACCTGGAAGGGCATCAACCTCGTCGGCACCGATGCTCTGGGCAATGTCAGCGCGACCTGGTGGGTGCCGAGCTTTGGGGGCGACTGGGTCACGAGCAACCTCACCTCACTCAACGACGGCCCACAGCTCCAGGCTTCGAGCATGACCAGCTTTGTCACGCGCTGGAACGCGACCAATATCGCGGGCCTTGATAGCTCGGGAAGGCTGACTGTCTATTGGTGGGCACCGGGGCTCGACGAGTGGTCGATTTCGGTCCTCTCTGATGTGATCGTCGATGCCGAGCTCCCCATCGGCGAGCTCTCCGGGCTCACGGTCAGCTCGACCGGGACAATCAACATCTTCGGAGCAGCAAGCGACGGCGGGGTACTTCGGTACTGGTGGGCACCGGGTGGGAATTGGGAAATCCAGAACCTGACGGACCTGACCTGATTCGCATCTGGACGAAGATCACGATCAGGGCTACCCGCCCGAAAACGACAACCGGTGTCGCTTACTCGACACCGGTCTTGCCTCAAAGGCCGCGGTGGGATTCGAACCCACGATTGGCTTTCGCACAATGGATTTGCAATCCATCCCCTTAGTCCACTCGGGCACACGGCCAGCACTCTGCTGTGCAAACCGTATCGACCCGCCAGGCTCCGGTCAATCGGCTGGCCCCGATCCATGACCACCAAGCCCCCCCACAAGCCGCCACAAACCCCCATAGCCCCCCGGAGCGGATACGATCGCAGGCTGAGACTCGATGCCAACCCCAGATCAAAGCCCGTCAGGCCCATCTGCCGACATATGAGGTGATCATGTCCAAGGCACTCCTCATCCTTTCCCTCTCCTCCATACTCCTCATCGTGGCTCCTCACGCACTCGGGCAAGCCGGGGATGCCCCCCCACCCACGCAAACCGAGACCACGGACACGGGGCAAGACCCCCCCCAGGATCAGGACGAGCCCCGCCCCAAAGCCGACCTCAACCCCCTGCTGACAGACACGAGCCTCGATGCGCAGATGCGTCAACGGCTCAGCAGGCCCGCCGGTGGGATTTCGATCGCCCCTGCACAAGGCCCGAGCATCGCGCAGGTCGTGCCCAACCAGCCCGCTGATGCCTCCCGCTACGACCTTGCCGACGGCTCGGATGCCTGGGCACCGGGTGTGACGCTCCGGCCCGAGGGCACCTTTCTCGTTGGCTGGACGGGCGAGGTTGGCAGGCTCAGCACTGGCGGGCTTGCGTTCCTGCCTGCAATCCAGGAAGAGCATGGCATCGAGAACACTGGCACCCCAGAGCCCGCGATGGTGCTGCTGCCCTGTATCACCGCTGCACACATTGCCACCATCCTCGGCGATCAGGACCGCGGGCTCTGGCTCAGCATCACGGGTGAAGTGCTCGAATACCATGGCCGAAACTATCTGCTCCCTACTGCCTTTGCCCATGCCGAGATGCCCGAAGAGCCTCTCGAACAGACCGATCCGATTGCGTCAGATGAAGCCGAAGAACAGACCCAGCCCGAAACCTTATCCACTGACCAGCCGGAGCCGAAGACGAACCGGATCGACGATCTCGTCGGCGAACTCGAAGCCCAGCGGACCGAGCGACGGGGGATTGATACCGCCTTTGCAGACACGCTTGAGGACCAGACCAGGGCACCCCCCTCTGGCCCGCGCTTTGATGGCACGATGCTGCTGAGTCAGCGCGGGCGGATGGTCAGGAGTGCCATGGGCGGCTGGGTGATCGCGATCGACAACGACGGAGAAGCCGAGGAGGGCGGGCTGCCCCACCACCTCCGCCTGCTGCCTTGTCGGGTTGTTGCACAGATGGAAAAACAAGCCGAGATCGATGGCGAGAACTGGTCATTCCAGGTCAGCGGTCGGCTTTACAGCTACGGCTCAACGGTCTACCTGCTGCCCCGGATGTATATTACGGACACCAGGAACGACATCAGGCCGTTGCAGTAGGCGATGCGGCAAGAGGCAAGAGATAATACACAGTTCGAGAACAACTCGTGCGGCTTTACGAGCCCCGAGCGCAAGCTCGGGATTATGAATGGTCGATTGCTGCGAGTATAACCAACCCTGTGCTCGCGCCCGGGGCTCATAAAGACGCATGTAAATTTCCCGGGACTCGTGGTAGAGATTGCACCATGGTTCTCTTGACCTCCGCCCTCAGCCTGCGGGGGTGATGTACCCATCCCGGAGGGATGATCTTCAATAGCCGGGGGTGGAGTCCCGCGCAGCGGACGACACCCCCGGACGGCTGCCATGAATCGCCATGCACCCCGGGAGGGGTGCTTGTTTGACCCCTCGAAAAGAGGACCCCTCCCGGGGTCCGAGTACGATGCGCTCAAGACCGGGGGTGTCGCGTTGCTCCACCCCCGGCTATTCAAGAACACCCCTATCGGGGTGCAGGAGGAAAAGCCGCACGCCGAGGTATAGGAAGACAACGCGCAGGAACTTCGTGGAATCCGTATCGCAGGTACACGCCAATACCTGTGCTTGCGCACAGGGCTCGTAAAGACACATACCAGTTTTTCGCGATCCGCCTCAGTTCCAACTGCACCCTTTGGGCCACTCTTCGGGATGCTGGGCCTGCGCTCGGCGGATGATCGACTGGATATGTTCGAGTTCATCCCGCAGCAACTGTGCCCGCCGCCCGGCGTCACCCTCTGCAAGCAGGCGATAACGCAGCTCACCTGTCGCGGTCATGGTGAAACTCACCAGTTCGAGCAGCGCAGAGGTCGGAATCTGCTCGTTGTGGATATAGCCGAGGATGGTCTCGGCAGCGGTCATCTGCGAGAGGGGGCTGTCGGAAAGCGCCTCATCGAGCCAGTCCCGGAGGCTGTCAAGGTCGTCCTCGTCGATATCCTCGACGCCAACGGGCTGGAGTGTGGCCCGGCGGTAGAGGATGCCCTCTTGAGCGTCAAGCTCCTCGACAATCCGAGCACGGCAGATGCCATGGAGCAGGATGTTGTACCGGTTCTCGGGGAGTTGCTCGTGCTGGACGATCTGGCCGACACAGACCGCCGGGCGGAGCGGCGGGTGGCCGTGGTATTCCTGCTTCCACCGCGAACCCAGGAAGACCGCCATCGCGATCTGCCCCGGGCCATCGAGGGCGCTGCTGACCATCTGGAGGTAGCGGTCCTCGAAAATATGGAGCGGGATAATCTGCTGAGGCAGGAGTGTGGCAGAGTCGAGCGGGAAGAGGGGCATCGGGCGGGAGAAGTTGACATGGATGGCGGTTTCTTCTTCAGACATCGGGCGCTCCGAGTACGCAGGATTATAGTGCGCCGGGGAAGGGTTCGGATGCACCCACTCTGAGCCCCGGACTTCAGTCCGGATGTCTTGCATTCGTCCCACAAATACCAGAACCACCCCGGACTGAAGTCCGGGGCTCGGAGCATGTTTATTCTGCGAGCGGGTCGGGGCGGTAGAGCTTGGCGTCGAGCGCCCAGAGTCTCTGGGTGAAGTTACCACGGAGGTCGAAGGCTCGTTGTTCATCGGGCCGGGCGGCATCAAGGGCGATGGCGACCTTGGCATCAATATTATCGAGCATGGAGACGAGGATAGCCTCGGGGCTCATAGGGACCTTGGCAGCCCCGTATTCGGGGATGCCGTGGTGGGAGAGGATGATGTGCTGGAGGATGGTGAGCGCGCCCGCGGGCATGCGGACCCCCTTGCTCGCCATCATCTGCTGGGCTTTATCGTGGAGCATGATCGCGCCCTCGACGATGTGCCCGATGAGTTCGCCTCGATCGGAGTAGGTGAACGCCCGGTCGTAGACGAGCTCGTGGGTCTTGCCGAGGTCGTGGAGGAAGAGCCCGAGCGTGACAAGATCGCGGTTAATCTTTGGGTAGAGCGGGCAGACGACATCCGAGAGCCTGAGGAGGTTGAGCGTGTGCTCGAGCAGGCCCCCGAGATAGGCGTGGTGCATGCTCTTGGCAGCGGGTGCCTGCCGAAACGCGGTCATGAGGTGCTCATCTTCA
>JAJRZG010000284.1 GCA_024275365.1 Planctomycetota bacterium
CCACTCCCACCACAAAAACCCCCACCGACCGGATCACCACATGACCGACACCTACACCGCCAACACCACCCCGGCCGAGGCTGCCCGCTGGCTCGCCCCGGCCCGGTCGGTCGTCATCACCACCCACTTCCGCCCCGATGGTGATGCGGTCGGCTCGAGCCTCGCCCTGGCCCGGGCCCTCACCGCCCGCGACCCCGAGACCCGCGTCGAGCTCTGGTACGCCGGCATCCTGCCGCAATATCTCGATGCGGTCATCGGCGAGACCCCCTTCCGCCACCTCGACACCCACCCCCCGACCGAGGCCGACACGCCGGATGCGGTCGTCATTGTCGATACCGGGGCGTGGAGTCAGCTCGAAACCCTCCGTGACTTTCTCACGCCTCGGGCCGAGCGCACGCTGATCGTCGATCACCATCTCAGCGGCGATCCGCCCATCGCCGACCGCCGCATCGTCGATGGCACCGCAGCGGCGGCTGCACAGTTGGTGGCCGACCTCTGTGCCGAGCTGCTCGGCTGCACCACCGCGACGCTCCCCGAGCCCGTCGCCAATCCGCTCTACATGGGCTTGGCCACCGACACCGGCTGGTTCCGCTATTCAAGCGTGACGCCCCGGGTCTTCCACCTTGCTGCCGACTTCATCGCGGCTGGCGTCGATCACACCGAGATATTTCGTATTATCGAACAACGCGAACGGCCCGGACGAATCCGGCTCTTCGGCCGAGCGATCGAGGCGCTCGAACTCCACGACCATGGCCGCATCGCCCTGACCACACTCACCGAAAGCGACTTCAAACTCGCAGGTGCCAAGCCCGGCGATACCGGCGGCTTTGCTGACCGCTTCCTGGCGATCGAGACCGTCCTCGTCGCTGTCGTCCTCAATGAATCGCACGACCACGCTGGCGAGCAGATCACCAAGATCAGCATGCGCTCCAAGCCCGGCCCCGAAGCGATCGATGTCAACAAGGCCGCCGCAACCCTCGGCGGCGGCGGTCACGCCCGGGCTGCGGGTGCCCGGTACGCAGGGCCGATCGACGAAACCAAGCCACTGGTGCTTGCTGCGTTGGGTGCTTCATAAAGCCACAGCTCTCTCAGTGGGGCCGGCATCTCGCCTCTCTGCAGGTCAAGTAGATAGATCATCCCTACCGGGCATCCTCTTCCTCAAAGTCCACGATCTCGCCCCGCCGACGGCGTTGCAGGTAGGTCGTCAACACCCGCGGCGGTCTGCCCATGCCGGGGCAGATGCCGCGAGAACTGGCGCGAATAAACTCGGCTATCTCGGCGACCGCCGGGCTGCGCTCCCTCCGTGCATCGAGGATTTGGAGCATCTCTTTGGTGGGGGGTGGCCTGCGGAAGCAATCACGAAAAGCCCGGCGGACCTCGGTGATCTCGGTGCGGGCGATCCCGCCGCGACGCATGCCCACGAGATTCAGCCCCCCGAGACGGTTGCGCTCGTTGACCATGCAGAAAGGCGGGACATCCATCCCGACCGCGACCCCGCCGGACAAAAACGCCAGCCGACCGATGCGGACAAACTGGTGGAGCCCGACATGCCCGCTGAAAGTGACACCATCCCCGACCTCGCAGTGCCCCGAGATACCGGTGTAATTGACCATGATGACCTTGTTGCCGATGCGGCAGTCGTGCCCGACATGCGAGCAGGCCATCATGAGGCACTCGTTGCCCAGAGTCGTCGGCATCTCGAGGCTTGTCGCCGCGTGGACGCTCGTGTGCTCACGCAGCAGGCACCGCTCGCCGATGACAACCCCGGCGGTGGGGCTGCCCGGCGTGAACTTGTAGTCCTGAGGCTCAAAGCCGACGCACGAGCCGGGGTAGAGGATCGTCCCGGCGCCGATCGTGACGGGGCCTTGGATATGCACGGCGGCAATAAGCCGAACACCCGGCCCGAGCGTGACTTTGCCGGTGAGGACGCAGTTGGGGCCGATCTGGACATCCTCGGCAAGGTCGGCCTCGGGGGAGATGATGGCGGTGGGATGGATTTTTTGGGGGGGAGTCGTGGGGGTGGGGTGGATTTTTGTGGAGGGATTGGGCATGGGAGAGGATGGTAGGAAGGCCCGTAGGATATGGCGATGGGTTTGCAAATCATCGATCTTGGCAGGATGGGCTACCGTGAGGCGCACGAGGTGCAGCTCGCCCATGTCGAGGAGGTTCTCGAGGCCCGGGGGGGGCACGGCTCTCCGAGCCGTGTGTCTTCGGAAAGAGCCTCTCCCGCACGGCTCGGAGAGCCGTGCCACCGGTGGGGGCGGGTGCTGCTCGTCGAACACGACCCGGTCGTGACGATCTCGCGGCGCAAAGGGGCCAAGGCACACTTGGTGGCGGGGGCTGAGGAGCTGGCCGAGGCGGGGGTGGCCGTCGAGGCGACCGATCGGGGGGGCGACATCACCTATCACGGCCCCGGGCAGGTGGTGGTCTACCCGATCCTCGATCTCAATGTGCTGATGCTGCGGCTCCACGACTACATGCGGCTGCTCGAGCAGGTGGTGATCGACACCATCGGCGAGTTTGGCGTGGTCGGCGTGCGCGACCCCGAGGCAACGGGCGTGTGGGTCGGGTGGCACGGCTCTCCGGGCCGTGAGGAAGGTGAACTAGCGAAGATCGCGGCAATGGGCGTGCGCGTGCGACGGTGGGTCTCGATGCACGGGCTTGCGCTCAATGTCGCGCCGGACCTTGGCCACTACCGCTTCATCGTGCCCTGCGGCCTTGCGGGGAGGCCGGTGACGAGCCTGCGGGAGGTGCTCGGCGAACGGTGCCCGTCGATGGGCGAGGTGCAGGCCGGGCTCGTGCGAGCGCTCGAGCAGCGGGCGGGCGAGGCGGCGGCCAAGGCCGCGGCGCATCGTGGAAGGAGTGCGGCAACACCATGACGGGCACCCAGGCCAAAGTGTTGCTCGCCATGTCCGGCGGCGTGGACAGCTCTGTCGCCGCGGCCCTGCTCCTGCGCGAGGGGTATGAGGTCGTCGGGTGCTTTATGCGGCTGGGGACGGTGGGGGAGAGCCTGGAAGATGGGACGGGCGGACCCGCAGCACAGAGCCCTGAGCGCAAGCGACGGGATGCGGGGGAGTCGGGGGGGCCAGCATCGACGACTATTCACGCAGAAGGCAATCCGGTCGCTTGCCCTCGCGGCTCGGATAGAGTGGTTTCAATCTCACACCGGGGCTGCTGCTCGGTCTCGGATGCCGCAGACGCGAGGCTGGTCGCGGCGCAGCTCGGGATCCCGTTCTATGTGTGCAACTTCAAGAAAGACTTCGGCAGGATTATCTACTACTTCACCGACGAGTACGCCAGGGGGCGGACGCCCAACCCGTGTGTGCGGTGTAACGACTGGCTGAAGTTCGGTAAGCTGCATGAGTATGCCCGCGAGCTTGGGTGCAGCTTCGTTGCGTCGGGGCATTATGCGAGGATTGTGCGGGGTGGGGACGGTGCGCCGAGGCTCGCGCGCGGGATTGATGCGGGCAAGGACCAGAGCTATGTGCTCTTCGGCGCGGGACGCGAGCAACTTGCCTCGATGCTGCTGCCCATCGGCGAGATGCACAAGCGGGCCGTGCGTGCGCTGGCCGAGGAGCTGGGGCTGCCCGTCTTTGATAAGCCCGACTCGCAGGAGATCTGCTTTGTGCCCGACGACGACTACGCCGGGCTCATCGAACGGCGGCGGCCCGACCTGGCCGCGGCGCACGGGGAGATCGTGGATACTTCGGGCAAGGTGCTCGGCACGCACGAGGGCCAGCACCGCTTCACCATCGGGCAGCGGCGGAAGATCGGGGTCGCGCTTGGGCACCCTGTCTATGTGGTGGACAAAGACCCCCTCACCAACCGGGTGACCGTGGGCAATGAGGCCCACCTGCTCGTGGGCTCGTGCGAAGTGGACGAGGCAAACTTGCTCGGTGATCGACCCGGCACCGGCGAGGTGTTGGCGTGTCTGGCCCAGTATCGGTCAAACGGCACGCCGGTGCGTGCCGAGGTTGCTGTGCTTGCAGATGCGGGTGCGCCTGGGCCTTCGGGTCGGCATGGGCGGTTCCGCGTGCGGTTTGTCGAGCCTCAGCGGGCGGTTGCTGCGGGGCAGGCGCTGGTGCTCTATAACGGTACGGGGGTTGTGCTGGGCGGGGGATGGATCGCCAGTGCTGTCATGCCCGCCTGCACGGAGGAAGAATAATCGGATAGATTTGGGGGAAAGTCCTTTCGCTTGCGAGCGGTTTCCGCTAGGCTCTGGCTGATGTAGTCGTCGCAGATTTATGCGATCGGGGTCTTTGGAGGCGTTCTGTTGCCCGGTCGTGGGGTTCGTGGTAAAGAGAGGAAAGTCTCATGAGTATGAGCGTACGCACTGGTGATGTCGCGATTGTTGGTGGTGGCCCTGGCGGATCGACGCTGGCGACGCTACTGAAGAAATACAACCCGTCGCTCGATGTGGTGATCCTCGAGAAGGAGAAGTTCCCACGGGACCATGTCGGCGAGAGCCACCTGCCGCCGATCGGGGCGATCCTCGACGAGATGGGCGTCTGGGACAAGATCGAGGCGGCCGACTTCCCGATCAAGATCGGGGCGACCTATCGGTGGGGAAATACGAAGGATTTGTGGGACTTTGAGTTCCTTCCCCCTGCCAACTTCAAGGACGAGGAACGCCCTGCAAAGTATGAGGGGCAGCGGCGACTGACCGCCTTTCAGGTGGACCGCCCGATCTATGACGACATCCTGCTTCGGCACGCTGAGGAGATGGGGACGGAGGTCCATGAGGAAACACTCGTGCGAGAGATCGAGCACGAGGGGGACCGGATCACGGGGCTCGTGCTTGCGGACGGCTCGCGCGTTGAGGCGAAGTATTATATCGATGCTGCGGGCAACATCGGGCTCTTTCATCGGGCGATGGGGGTGGATGCACTGATCCCCGAGACGCTCAAGAATATCGCGATCTGGGGGTATTGGGATAACGCCGAGTGGGCAGTCGAGATCGGTGTCGGGGGGACGCGGGTGCAGGTGCTCAGCATCGACTGCGGCTGGATCTGGTTTATTCCTCTCGGGCCGACACGGACGAGCATCGGGTTCATCTGCCCGGCAGACTACTTCAAAACCTGCGACAAGTCTGCAGAAGAACTCTACCACTGGGCGCTCCAGGAAGAGCCTCGCGTCCGGGAGTTGATCGAAAACGCCACGCTCGATGGTGAGGTACAGGCGACCAAGGATTGGTCGTATTGCGCCAACAAGCTCTGCGGCGAAAACTGGTTCCTCATCGGGGATTCGTGCGGCTTTGCCGATCCGATCCTGGCGGGCGGGATGACACTCGCCCACACCGGGGCACGGATCGTCGCGTACGCACTACTTGGAATTCTCAGCGGCGAGCAGGATGCCGACTGGCTCAAAGAGCACTACGACACTACGCAGCGCAAACGCATCAGCCAGTACATCCGATTTGCCGAGTTCTGGTACAGCTTCAATGGGTGTTTCACAGACCTCCGCGATTACACCACGAAGATCGCTGGCGACGCGGGGCTCAAGCTCGATCCCCAGCAGGCCTTCCGATGGCTGAGCTTCGGCGGCTTTGGGCATGAAGACTTTGCCTCGCCGGGGCTTGCGACCTTTGACCTGCTGAGCGTCAAGGAGATCACCAAGTTCTTCCTCGGTGGCGAGGGGGATGCCGGGTGGGAACTTAACAACTTCAATGTCTTCCGGATGAACCTGGAAAAAGCGACCAAGGAAGAAATCCCGATCTTTGGTGAGGGGAAGACGATCCGGGCCCAGGCGTGGAAGCGCGATGGCGGAACGCTGCCCTTGGTCGGGTACTTTGGGGAGGTGGTCGAGGTGCTGCGAAAGCACTCGGTGCTGCAGGATATCTATCGCGAGTTTGAGGCCCGGGGCAAGACCAGCCGCATGGGGGGAATCAACAAAGGGTCGTATTATGTCGGGCAGTGCATGAGCTCGCTCGAAACGATGCTGCTCGATGGCTGGGTGAAGGGCAAGCTCGATTCGAAGAAGCCTCGGGGGAGCTATGCGGTCGATCCGGGGACAGCCGATGTAAATATGCACTGGAACTATGACGATCAGATCGCCGAGAAACGACAGGCGAGGGGTTCGACGGTCTGACAGCCTGAGGAAAGCAAGAAGGCATTTTGGCCACAGATGAACACAGGTTCACACAGATAAAGGTAACTCATTCAATGGTGGCGCGGCTCTCCGAGCCGTGAGTTGGATCCAGTGTTGAATCCGCACGACTCGAAGAGCCGTGCCACCTTGGTCTTCATCTGTGTTCATCTGTGGCCAAAATGCCTTTCTCTTTCTTTCTCCTGTCTTCCTTCGTGCTCTTCGTGTTCAAAAAAAGGGCTGCTCCAACTCACGGCATCAGATGGAAGGTGTCTTCGGTTTACGCATGATGAACAGATAGTTGAACCCGCGTTGGAGCGAATCTGTCTCGGCCGATTGCTCGTGGCGGCTTTGGCGATTGAGCCTGGCATTGTGGCGGACGACAGCGACAATATCCACCGGCTCAAAGTGCTGGCGGAGCAGGGCAAAGAGCTCAAAGCCGATGGGTATGAACTCGGGGCTGCCCTGTTTGTCTCGGCGTGAATCACTGACATAGAGCCCCATGTGCCGACCCGGCCGCAGCACACGGGCGATCTCGGCGATAACACGGGCCATGGACTGGTAATACGCGCGGCCGTGGTCTCGGCCCCCGGCATCGAGCGTGCCGATGCAGGCAGGGGCATCTGAGTAGTTGATGTGCGTCGAGTAGGGGGGATCGACAAACACAAAGTCACAACAAGCATCGGGCAATGGCAGCTTCCGGGCATCGGCTCGTTCGATATCGGGACGGGTGGAATTGATGTCAAAGCCCTTGCCGCTGCGGTCGAGGTCGGTGCAGACATCGAGCGTGGTACCCGAGCCGCACATCGGGTCGAGGATGCGATCGCCCGGCTCGGTGTAGCGTTGGAGAAGCTGCCAGATCACCCAGCTCGGCGTGGCACCGGCATAGTGAGGATCACCCTGGATGCCCTCGCGCTGTGGGGAGGGATTGTTCCCCAGTGGGGCGGGTGTCCCTGTCAGGGGGGCGGGCTTTCCAGCCCGCGGCACGGGAGTGTAGTGCTGGCTTGGATATTCCCAGAGCGTCGTGCCAAACAGCTCGAGTGGCGGCTTCCGAAAGGTCGTGCCTCGTGGGGTGTGTGGGGTAAACTTGGGGCGGTTGCCTTGGGGATTGGGGGACATGGGGTCTTCTCGCGGTGCGTGTGAGACTCACAGTAGCTCGGCTCCGAGTGGTTAGGCCTCTCAACCGGGTGTCCGGGTACCGGTGGCACGAAGTACCAATGACACAAAGTACCTGAAGCACGAGAATCTGCCACCCAATCTTGATCGACCCGATCTCGAATCTTCGTGTATCCTGCCTCGCAACACCACAACGCGACGACGGAGCCAGCTGTGTCCAAACCTCTTTCCCCCCCTCCTTCACCCCCTCACCCTCCATCCCTCCGCGTCCTCGCCAGCGGCTCCTCGGGCAACTGCTCCATCCTCCGCTCCCCCGACACAAAAATCCTCATCGATGCCGGGCTCAGCCCACGCCGCACCCGCGCCCACCTCGCCGACCTCGGCCTCGGGCTCGAAGACCTCGACGCGATCCTCCTGACCCACCTCGACCGAGACCACTTCCATGTCGGCTGGGCGAAGGGGCTCCCCGCGAGGCTGCCCGTGTTTGTCCACGCGACGCACGCCCGCCAGGCCCGCGCCCGGGGGCTGCCCCGCGCCTCGTGTTACACCTTTCGAGACGATCTCGAACTCTCGATCGACTACCACATCTTCTCGACGCTCAGCGCGCACGACCAGCTCGGCACCGCCGTCTTCCGGTTTGATTTTTGCACCGGCGCAAGCCTCGGCTTTGCGACCGACCTTGGCAGCCTCACCGACGACCTCGCCGAGCACCTCGACCGCGTCGATGTCCTCGCCATCGAGAGCAACTATTGTCCCAACATGCAGGCCAACTCGGACCGCCCCGAGTTTCTTAAAGCGCGCGTCATGGGGGGCGCGGGGCACCTCTCGAACAAGGAGTGCGCCCAACTCGTCGCCGAGGTCGCCCCGCGCGAGCATGTCGTGCTGCTCCACCTCTCGCGGCAGTGCAACACCCCGACGCTCGCCGCCCGGCTCCACGCGCGCCGGCCCTACACGCTGACGGTGACGAGCCAGACCGAGCCGACGGCGTGGATCACGATAGAGTGTGCGCGTGAGAATGCCCTGAAAGACACACAAAAACCCAGTCCCGTCGTCCGGGGCTCGCTGCTCGATCATGTCAGTGGCGCGTCGAGCCCAAAGACCCGGGGATAGAGACCCATGCCCACCACCCGCAGCCTGCTCCGCGCGATTCTGCAAGGCCACCGGACGATCGTCGTCGACGGCGTGCGCTATAAGGAGCGCTCCTCCGAGCCGCTCCACCGCGCGCTCTCGGACCGGGGCTCCGGATGGAAAGACTATGACGCGCTCTTTCCCGATTCGTCGCCCCTGCGCATCCGCTGCACGCCCCAACGGCAGTACGCCGACCTCGTCGGGCCGCGCGTGCTCGCCCCCTATACCCTCGCCGAGCCGATCATCCGGCCCGGGATGCGCGTGCTCGATATCCGCTGCGCGACAGGCTATGGCGCCGACCACACCGCCCGGCTCGTCGGGCCCTCGGGCGCGGTCGTCGCCCTCGACCCGGACCACGAGTCCATCCGCTTTGCACGAAGGCGGTACGACCCGGGGAACATCTCCTTCGAGATCGGGGGGCTCGAGGCGATCGAGGGCGAGCTCGATGCCTCGTTCGATGCGGTCCTGGCCGTCAACTTCTTTCGGGCGACGCAAGACACCCCCCACGACGCCGCCCACCCCCCACCCCATGCCGCCCGAGACGCCGCCGCGCTCTGGCGCGTGCTCGCGCCCGGCGGCCCGATGCTCCTTGTGCAGCAGCTCCCGCCCGCTGTGAAACCAAGCACAGAACCCACACCCGCCGCAGAGACCCAGGACGATGCCCCCCTCCGCCTGAGCACCGCCGAGCTGCGAAACCTCCTCCTCGACCTGGCCCCTAGCCCCGGGATCGAGCCGGCCGAGACGATCGAGCTGGCCGCGATCATCGCGCGAAAGCCCGCAGAGACGCCCCAAAAACCTCCCCACGACCCGGGCCGGTCCTACCCTCCGATGCGATGAATCAAGACACACCACCATCAGACCCTCAGCCGCAGACCGCGGGCCAGGCGACGCAGTTCCTGACAAGAGCCGCCCCCGCCGAGGCCGCGACGCGCGAAGACCACGAGGCCGAGCAGCTCGCCATCGAGATCGCCCGGCTCTTTCACGACGACAAGTGCTCGCAGATCGTCGTCCTGGATGTGCGCGGGCTCAGCCCGATCACCAACTACCTCGTCATAGGCTCGGGCACCTCGGACCGACAGATGCGGTCGGTGCTCGACCACGCCGTCGAGCTCGCCGAGGGGCGAGGCACGCCCCCACACAGCGTCACCAAAGATGCCGGGGCGCACTGGCTCATCGCCGACTTCGTTGATATCGTCGTCCACATCTTTGAGCCCAACACCCGCGCCCACTACGACCTCGAAATGCTCTGGGGCGATGCCCGCGAGATCGCCTGGACACGACCCGGCCACCAATGACTCCTCGCCCGCATACCCCGCGAACCATCCGTGTCGAGCTCGCCGATCGTGCCTACCCGGTGCGCATCGGCAACACCCTGCTCGCCGATCTTGCTGCCGCGCTGACCGAGACTTTCGGCACGCTCCCACGGGCGGCGTTCGTTGTCTCTGATGCCAATGTCCAGGGTCATGCCGCGTTGGCGATGCAGGCGCTCACCAGTGCCGGGTGTCGGGTCGAATCTGCCACCATCACCGCAACCGAGCCTCAAAAATCTCTCGACGCGCTCTCCCGCGTCCTGACCGAGATGGGCAAGGCCCGCCTTGAACGCACAGACCCGGTCATCGCCGTCGGCGGCGGGATCACCGGCGACCTCGCAGGCTTTGCTGCTGCCACCTATCGGCGGGGCGTGCCGATCGTCCAATGCCCCACGACGCTCCTCTCGATGGTCGATGCCTCGGTCGGGGGCAAGACGGGTGTCAACCTCGAGGTGGAGGGCTCGCTGCAAAAAAACATGGTCGGCGCGTTCCACCAGCCGGCCCTCGTGCTTGCCGATATTGATACACTCGCCACCCTCACCGACCGCCAGTTCCGCGCCGGGCTCGCCGAGTGCATCAAGCACGGCCTGCTCGGCGGCTGCACCGGTGATGCCACCCACCGCGAATGGATCACCACCAACCTTGATGCCATCCTTGCCCGGCAACCCGAAACACTCCTCGAACTCATCGCCCGCTCGGTCGCCTTCAAGGCAGCCATCGTTGCCGGTGATGAGCGAGAACTGGCGGACTCTGGCCCAAGCCGAGCCCTGCTCAACCTGGGACACACCTTTGCACACGCCATCGAGACCATACCAAGTCTTTCCCCCACCGCCGACCCCGCAGACGCCCCGCTGCTCCACGGCGAGGCGGTTGCCCTGGGCCTGATCGCTGCGGCAACCACCTCGGCCCACCTGGGCATGGTTCCAACGAACCTGATTGATAACATCCGATCGCTCGTGACCCGCTGCGGCCTGCCCACTGCTGTTGCGGACCTCCCTACTGGGGACACCCTCCTCAGCCATATGGGTGCCGACAAAAAGACTGTGGGGGGGGTGCTCAGGCTGATCCTTCTTCTACCGGGCTTCCGGGCAGAACTGTGTGAAAGCCCAGACCACAGGGCGATTGGTGCGGGGTGGGATGCGATACGAGCTGGCCGATACTCCGCCTGAATCCTGGCCAATATTACCCATATTGTTGCTTTTTTGGGGGATTCTGCCTCAGAACCCGATAACCGAGGTGGTCGCGCGGATTCTGTCCCCGCTCCGCGCAGAACCTTCTTGTCAGGGGCGACTCGAACCCCGAGAGGCTTGCTGTGCGAACCATCGCCATCATCAACCAAAAAGGCGGCTGTGGCAAGACAACCACCGCGATCAATCTCGGTGCGTGCCTTGGCAAGGCCGGGTGTCGGACGCTGCTTGTCGATCTTGATCCTCAGGGGCATTGTGCTGCCGGGCTTGGTGTTCCAGAGCACCGTATCGAGATTGATTCGAGCGACCTGCTCCAATCGGCAGGCGCACGGCATCTCGATGAGAACCGCCTGCTCTGGCACGCGGCTAAAAACTTTTTCCTCATCCCGAGCCGAATCCGATTGGCCGGGCTCGAATCGCCGGGTGCAGCCTTTGGTCGCCGCGAGGGCCGCGAACGGGCACTCGAGTGTGCCCTCCTCCCGCTTGCCGAGCAGTTCGATGTCTGTCTCATCGACTGCCCACCCTCGATCGGGCTGCTGACTTTTAACGCCCTCGTCGCGGCTGATCTGGTGCTGGTGCCTGTCGAGACCGGGTACTTCTCGCTCCAGGGGGCTGCTCGTCAGCTCACGACCGTGCGGGCTGTCGGTCGGCGGCTGTCAACCGATATCCGTTGTGTTGTGCTCCCCACGCTGCACGAGCCGGGACTCTCAGTCGCAGAAGACCTGCTCGAAGAACTCCATTCTCGATTCGGTAAACGCCTCTTGCCGGTGACTATTCACAGGGATACCGCCCTGCGTGAGGCCGCCTCATTTGGACGCCCCGTCTGCCAGCACGCTCCCAACTCTCCGGGCTCGCGGGACTACACCCAACTCGCCGCGCTGCTGACGACTCGTGAAGACCTTTCAGCCGGGGGCACAGACGATGACTGGAGCGATGTCGAGGCTGCCGACAAGATGCCGTTACCGAGACCCAGCTCCCAGGCCGACCCCGAAGACACCAATCCCCGCACTGCACCTCAGCCGAGCCGGAATGACTATCTCATTGCAGACCACACCGGCCCGACTCTTGCAACCTCGACACATGTCACTATGCCCGCGATCGGTGAAGTTGTCGTCACCCTTGAAAACAGTGTGGTCCAACCGGAGTTGGCGCACCGCGTGCAAGACACACCCCCAACCCCCACACTTCCCCCCACACTTCCCCCCACGCCGAAACCCGCGCCAACTCACAGGCCAACCAGATCAGAAGAGATCGCCCAGCGAACCGCCAGCCGATCGCTCCAGCACATCACCCGGCCTACTTGCCAAACTCAGACTTCGGCTCGGGAACCCCACCACACCAAGCCAAACTATGGCTCTCACGCAACCCAGACCGGGGGCGAGTTCAGCCAGCCGGCTGCCCTTGGAAAGCGCATCTCCGTTGCTGGGGCATTCAGCAACTGGCAACCCCTCGAGATGAAACTGGACCCCGGGACCAACACCCACGCGTTGCGACTGCCGCTGCCAGCAGGAAAGTATGAGTACCGCCTCGTCGTGGATGGGCACTGGATCGCCGACCCCTACAACACAGACTGGACGCTCAATGAGTTCGGAGAACCGCACAGTATTGTCGTCGCGCAGGACCGAAACGCACCACAGCACAACGCCGACCATAGCTGAGGTGCAGGCGCACTACGCACGACTTGGCAATACACAGGGCAATGGAGTGCCCATCAATGAATACAGATACACACAACGACCCCCACTCTGCCGTGACATCACGCGAGCCGCACGCACACCGTGGCAGTGCCGCAGGCCTCCGCGCCGGTTCCAACGGCAGGTACCCCCTTGCCACACCCCCCGACGCGGAACTCGACGCCTTGGCAGACCTCTTCCTCGGACCGACTGCACACAGTCAATCCCACAGGCCAACCACACGCGAACCAGCCCCCAAATCCCCGCACAAGATCACTCTCGAAGGGGTTGTGCTCGGGCACCTGCCCGTCTCGGCAGCCGCATGGCCGGGTCAATATGCACGCACCCGGGCTGAGCAACTCGGTGTCCCAGTCGCGGTGGTCCGCCTTGGAGCAGGCACGCTTAGTGTTGACCTCTTCGGCGCAAATCTCCCCGAACACCCGCTCCCCAGCGATGCCGATGTCATCGAAGTCGTCCGTACACTCGTGAGCATCGTCATTCTCCGTGTCGAGGAACATGCCGAAGCCCAACTCCCGTCACTACCGGCGGTTAATCGGTTGTGCCTGCTGACTGGTGCCGACGACGCGGCGATCGTTGCCTGCTATCGCAAGCTCAAAAATATCGCAGCAGATGCAGACACAACCGGCCTGCCACTGCCCGACATCCACCTGACCATCATGGGCAGTGACAACACAAAGGCGACACTCGCCTACCAACGCATCGCAGGGGCTGCGCAAGCCTTTCTCGATGCCGACCTGCTCGAGCCAGTCGTCATCAGCCGGATCGGACCGACCGGGAGCACTTCTCTCTATCGGGGAGAAACAACCCTCTCTCTCGAAGCTCTCTGCGACCTGCTCACGCTGCCTCGACAAGAGACGCGCACGCGCTCGCAAGACTCTGCGGCACCCGCACCGGTTCGCACGCCGCCTCTCGACTCACCCCAGCCCGTGACAGCTGCCCCGATTCACGAACCGCTGCCCGCAGCAGCAGTCCATCCCGAACCCCGTCCGGTGCCAACGCCCCCCACCGACACGCTCTCGGCTTTGATTGCGGGGCTCATGCCTCTGGAAACACGGTGCCCACTCACCGAGCGCATCGAACTGGCAACCGATCACGATGGACAACTCCACCTGATCGCCGCAGCACTAACAACCCAACCCGAACAATCTGCCCCCGATCCCTTGAGCGATCTCCTCAGAGCAGCAGCCTGGGCCAAACTCAACGCTGACATGCTCAGCAAAGCCGAGCCCGGTCTTTCGACACATCGAGACCACCCCCCCGTCCACTTCGTTACAGATCAGACGAGTCTGGCGACATCGTTGCTCGACACCACGATCCGGGTCCACCTTGCGATAGCCGCGACACCGACCGCGTTTGGCCTCGTTGCTGCCCCGCTCAACGGGTGAGACTCACCAACTTCACATCTCAAAAAAAGCCCCCCGCAACTGGGGGGCTGATTCTTTCGTGTGTTCTCAGTTGGACTCTGCTTGGGCTGAATCTCGCCGATCGATGCGGTCAGGCTGATTCCTTCCGAGCCACTCGCAATGCGGAGAGCTCACCCGGGTTCTCGATCGCGTTCTCATCGATCACAAACTCGGCCCCGGCATGGTCAACTTCTGGCAGCTCATACAACCACTCGAGCATAATCTCTTCAAGCACCGCCCGCAGCGCCCTCGCCCCGGTGTCACGCTTGGCAGCCTTCCTGGCAACCGCCCGCAGCGCGCAGTCGGTAAAGGTCAGCTTCGCGTTTTCGAGCGAGAAAAGGTGCTGATACTGCTTCACCACCGCGTTGCGAGGCTCAGTGAGGATCCGAATCATCGCATCCGTTCCAAGCGACTCAAGCGGTGCGATGATCGGCAACCGACCAACCAGTTCCGGGATCATCCCGTACTCAACGATGTCCGTCGTGCGCACATGCGAGAGAATCTCACCCCGTGATGCCTTGTCACTCAGCTTCACGCCCTCTTCGCCGTGCGAGCCGAACCCGATCTGCGTCTTGCCAAGCCGACGCCGGATCACATCGTCGATCCCGACGAAGGTCCCGCCACAGATGAAGAGAATGTGCGAAGTGTCGATCTGGATATATTGCTGCTCGGGGTGCTTGCGTCCACCCTGTGGCGGGACATTAGCGACGGTGCCCTCGAGCATCTTGAGCAGACTCTGCTGGACGCCCTCACCCGAGACATCGCGGGTGATCGAGACATTGCCCGAGGTCTTGCCGATCTTGTCAACCTCGTCGATATAGATGATGCCCCGCTGGGCAGCTTCGACATCAAAGTCGGCCGATTGGAGCAGCTTGAGGAGGAGGTTCTCGACATCCTCCCCGACATACCCGGCCTCGGTCAGTGTGGTCGCATCGCCAATTGCGAATGGCACCTTGAGGATACGAGAGAGTGTGCGCGCCATCAGGGTCTTGCCGCTCCCGGTCGGCCCGACAAGCAGGATGTTGCTCTTGTCGAGTTCGAGGTCCGATGACTCCTCGCTCTCAAGGTGCAGCAGCCGCTTGTAGTGCATATGCACCGCAACGCTCATCGTGCGCTTGGCACGGTCTTGGCCGATGATGTACTGGTCGAGGTGTTCCTTGATATCGCGCGGCGCGGGCACTTCCCCCAGCGCGCTCGAGACCGAGTTCACCCGCCGCTTTTCCTGCCGGAAAATATTCTGGCACAACTCGACGCACCCGGCACAGATATACACCTCGCTGGGGCCTTCGACCATCGGGCCAACCTCGCGGCTGGTCTTGCCACAGAACGAGCAGGTCGTCACCTTTCGGCCACGAAACCCGCTGTCGCTCACACCCTCATTCCCACCATCGGTTCGGTTCTTGGCCATCAGTCCCTCGCTCGGTCCGGAAACACAGCTTCATCTCCCGCGCGGGAGTCCGTGCAGTCTATCGGCTCCTGCCCGCATGGTCTCTACACTCAGTCAAACTCAACCTGATCGAACGCACCGCCTGACTCTTCAGATGCTCGCCGGGCAGCCGGGGGCAACCGCTCGCCGGTGAGGTCAAAGCCTGGGGCCGCACGCAGTTCACCCACATTTTCGACGAATACTTGGGTTTTAGAAGGTGTTGCTCGCCTCGATTCAGGTCCGATCACCTCCGTGGCTGATGCTTTGGCAACGATCGCAGCCTGGGCAGCCCGATATTCTTCCTCAGAAATCTCTCCCCGGTCTCGCATTCCCCGCATAGATTCCAGAATGCCCCCAGGCCCGGGAGAATCCTCGGCATCTCCCCCAAGGAGCCGCTCACGCACCAAGTAAAGCATAACCCCCGCAATCATGACCAGCACGATCACTGCACCGATCAAGATCACCGTTGTCAGGTCCTTCTCGGACATGCACACCCGCTCGCGTTCAAGAGGTCAACCGCTCATATCCACTGCATGATAAATGAACTCTACAAACCCGGTACGATCCCCTCGCGGATCGGGTTGACCAGGACAGGTAAAACCTGGCTCTCGACCAACGCTTCGCCTCGGGCAACCAGTGTCGAAAACACGCGATTGAGGTCCTTGAGTTCATCAATGGGGCCATGCTTTCGGAGGGTAAGGTAGACGCTGATCGGCTCTTCTCCCCGCCCTCGCCGGCCCGCAGCCGCCCGGGTCTTGACCTCGAAATACGCCTCGAACCCATCGCCGAGCGACACCCCCACCACCGGCTGACAATCGATCGCCAGCCCGTCACCCGCGTCAAAAAGCCCCGCTAACGGTGAATCACCCAGCAGTGTGTGGGCAACAATCTCGTCGTGGTTGCCCCCGGCTGCGAGGTCAAACCCGAAGAGCACTTCGACAAAGTCTACATCGAGCGGGCTGATGCTCAAATAATAGGGTGAGACCTCGAGCACGGTTTCGTGCAGCCGAAAGGCATCGCACCCCTCGCCGGGGTTGACCACACCCGATCGGATGCTGCTCGACCGTACCGCGACCCACCGGTGTGGTGTCTCCTGCGATGGTGACTCAAGCGCAAGCTCATCTTTATACTTGCGGAACTCGGTCATCCCGGGGTATTGCCGACGCACACGCTCAAAGAGCGAGAGCACCGTGTCCCGGCCCTGCGAGAGTTCGAGCTTGAGCCCGAGCTTGAGGTTGAGGTAATGGTCCGTGCAGAACGCGCCGTAGTGTGCCGACATGCGGTGCTCCTCCTTGATGCACAGGCAGAGTGTACACCAAAGACAAAGCGTGAGGGGATGGTCCAAAAGCACGATCCGACGCTTCGCAAAGCCTCAGCGTCGGCGTCCGAAACACATTGACGCATCGTGCTCTAGCCGCTGGTTTTTTCGATCGGTCGCCGCATCGGCTGGAGCCTCCAGTAGGTGAGGCTCCGCCAGAGCCACTCGGCCGGGCCGAAGCGGAACTTCGAGAGCCACGCGATACTCCACAGGATTTGCACAACCCAGATACCGACGACGATCATCTGTTGGCCGAGCCTGCCGAACTCCCCAGCCATGCCCAGCCCCCAGCCGAAGAAAATCAGCGAGCAGAGCACCGACTGCATGAGGTAGTTGGTGAAGGCCATCTGCCCGACCCGCGAGAGGGCGAAGGTGAGGCGGGCGAGGTACCCCTTCTTGAAGATCCAGAGGATCAGTCCGGCGTGGCCGAGAGCCATCGGGACCGACCCGATGAGGTTGAACCACTGGCCGGGGAAGGAGAAGTAGACGATATCGAAGCCGTGGGACTCGTTGTAGAGGATGCCTCCGACGACCATCGGCAGCCCGATCGCGTAGCCGAGGAGGGCCATGGTCGCGTAGAAGCGGGGGGACTTTTCGCCGGAAAAGACGCCCATTTTCATCAGGGCCGCCCCGAGGAGCATCATCGCGGTCGATCGCCAGAAGAGGTACAAGGGCAGGATGAAAACCTGCATCATGAAGGTAAACTCGGCTCTTCCCTTGAAAAGCTCCATCCACGAGCCTCGGAGCCGGGCGATGTCTTCGGCGACCTGCTCGGGCGTGGCAGCCAGGAACATCGCCGCCTCCTCGCGGGCTGTGGCGAGCTGCTCGGGAGTCATGGATTGGCGGATCTGTTCTGCCCACTTGACATCAGCAAAGAGCAACCATGTCTGGGAACTCATGAACCCCATCAGCAGCAGGTGGATCGCAAAGAACGCCCCGGCAACGACAAGCAGCCACACGGGGGGCAACCGACGGAGCCACCAGAGGGCTGCTGCCCCGCAGAGGGCATAGGCGACGAGGATATCCCCCTCCCAGATGATCCAGGCGTGGATCATGCCGATGACAAAGAGCCAGAACATGCGGCGGAGCCAGATCCACCGCAGCCGACGCTGCTCTTCGGGAGTCTTGGCCTTGCGCGTCCAGATGACGACGCCCGCGCCGAAGAGCATCGAGAAAAGGGCCATCATCTTGAGATCGAAGATCGTGTGGGTGACCCAGTAGACGACCCGGTTGGTGCCCTCGTATTCGGGGTAGACCGTTGGGTTGTTGTAGGCGGCAAAGGGCATGGCAAAGACCATGACATTCATCGCCAGGATGCCGAGAAGGGCAAAGCCTCGGAGGACATCGATCGATTGGAGGCGTTGAGTCTGCTTGACGGGGACAGCGCAGGTACTCGTGGGACCGCCTTCCAGGCGGTGCGAGTCCTCTTCAGGCACCGGCTGGAAGCCGGTCCCACTGGAATCACTCACCGGCTGGAAGCCGGTTCCACGGGGGTTTATTGCATCAGCCATCGCCTGACCGCCTCCACATCGCCGAGTGTCTCGACGGCTTTGTCCGCGTGTGCCAGGTCGTCTCGGCCGAACTTGCCCGTGGCGACTGCGAGCACTCGGCAGCCGTGGGCGCGGGCACAGGCGATATCGTGTGGTGTATCCCCGATGATGACGACCTCCTCGCTCCGTGCCTGCCTGCCCCACACCCTGCTCACCCGCTCGAGCGCGACCCCCGGCAGGTGGTCCCTGGCAGGCGGGTCGTGGGGCGAGTCGTCGCCCCAGACGCGAATGGGAAACTGTTGGGGATCGAGCCCGGCCGCTTGCAGCTTGGTCGTGCCTGTTTCGGGAAAGTTGCCGGTCAGGAGGCCGAGGGTCATCCGGTCGGGCTCGGCCGCAAGGCTTGCGACTAGCTCGGCAGCCCCCGGCAGGAGCTGCGAAATACCGCCCGGGGCCAGGCGGGCAGCCAGGGCCCTGCCATACCCCTCTCGCATGGCTGCGATCGCCTCGGGGGTGGGGTCGATGTTGTTGGCTGCGAGCATATCCGCGAGGATCAGCGGGTCGAGCCGGCCATGAAACTCGACGCCATCAGCCGAGAATCCGGGGGTGTGGAGCCGTTGGCCGACCTCGACCATTGCCCGGATACCCGCCTCATCGGTGGTGAGAAGTGTCGCATCGATATCAAAAAGGACCAGCATTGCACCTCCGGACTGCGCGCCTAAGTCGTTATTTGCCAAGGGTTTACGATACTTACCGGCGAATTCCAAACCCTGCTTCGCCGGGGGTGGGGACCATCGCCTCGATCCGGGTCTCGCGGATGTACCCGTCCATGCGTGTCTGGAGGGCCTCGAGCATCGCCGCGACCTCGGCCGGCTCGCCCTGGACTTCGAGCCGAACGGAGCCGTCGGGCTCGTTGCGGACCCATCCGGTAACCGCGAATGTCTCGGCAACTTCGCGGGTAGCGTACCGGAAGCCGACGCCTTGGACCCGTCCCTGGAAGATGACTGCTCGGCGTTGCATGTGGTCAAGTCTCGCGGGCGTGCGCCTCTCTGACCACCTCTCGCCCGAGAATCATGGCTCCTGGGGGCAAAAAGGGGGCTCAGGGCGGGTGGTGTTGGCATTTGTTGGTTTCGTGGCGGGGCTGTGCTACCGTCTAGGTGGCTCTCCGCCCATTTGCTGGATCACCGGCCGCTGTGCCCGGAACGATCAGAACCCACCGGACGAGAGCCCCAAAGGTCCGGCTCCCTCACACGCCGTGGGGTGGGCACCTCGCCTGTATTCACAGTGGGGTGGGCGTCTCGCCCGCCTGAGCGAGTTCTGTTTCGTCCACGACCCCGACCGGTGTCGCGTGGATGGTTTGTCTCGATTCGTCCACCACAGACCGGGAGCCCAGCGCGCATGAAGCCGACCGGCTCAGCCATATCGGATGTCGAACGGGTCCGCGATGCGGCGGACATTGTGCGCATCGTCGGTGAGCACCTGACGCTCAAGGCCAAGGGGCGTGAGTATGTCGGGTTGTGTCCATTTCACGATGACCACAAGCCCTCGATGTGCGTGGTGCCGCACAAGCAGATTTTTCATTGCTTTGTCTGTGGGGCCGGGGGGGATGTCTTCAGCTTTATCGAGCGGTACCACCGGATGGAGTTCCGCGAGGCACTCGAATATCTGGCGGAGCGGTGCAATATCACGCTGACCAGGCGCGGTGGCCATGGTGGCCCGGCTCTCCGAGCCGGGAGTGAGGCTGGGGAACACGGCTCGGAGAGCCATGCCACCGAAAGTCATGCCACCGAAGGCCGTGCCACCCGGGGGCAGCTCGCTGAGGCCAACGCTCTGGCAGCCTCCTTCTTCCGCGCGATCCTCAACCACGAAGACCACGGCAAGATCGCCCGCGAGATCATCGAGCGCCGAGGCATCAGCCCCGAGATGGTCGAGCGGTTCACGCTCGGCGCAGCCCCCGACCGCTGGGACGGGCTGGCGATGAAGGTCGATGCGCTGGGGCAGGACCGCGAGCTCTTCGCAGCAGCCGGCCTCCTCAAAGCCCGCGAGACGGGCGGGCACTTTGACTTTTTCCGCAACCGTCTCATGTTTCCGATCCGCGACCAGATCGGGCGGGTGATTGCCTTTGGTGCTCGCATCATCGACGAAGAAGACACGCCAAAGTATCTCAACTCGCCCGACTCACCCCTCTTCAACAAATCGGCGGCGATCTTTGGTTTGCACCAGGCGGTGCAGGCGATCCAGCGCGAGCGGACCGCGATTATCACCGAGGGGTATACCGATGTCATCGCCTGCCATCAGGCAGGGATCGAGCACACGGTCGCCACGCTGGGTACAGCCCTGACACCCGGGCACGCGACGATTTTGCGAAGGTTGTGCGATACGGTGGTGCTGCTCTTTGATGGCGATGCAGCCGGCCTGATGGCTGCCGACCGGGCGGTTGAGGTCTTCTTTCACGAGACGATCGATGTCCGCATCGCCACGCTTGACCGCTATACCGACGCGAAAGACCCGGACGAACTGCTCAAGCGCGAGGGCGGGCGCGAGGTCTTTGACCGGGCAATTGCGGGGAGCGTCGAGCTGCTTGATTTTCGGTTTGCCCGGCTGCGGGAGAAACTGGCGGGGGCTGGGCTCTCGGCGCTCGAGCGAGCGACGACTGAAGAAATCCGCAACCTCGCACGGCTGGGGTTTCACAAGGCGACCCCGATCCGCCGCCAGCTCATCCTGCGTCGGCTCGCTGAGATCACGGGGCTCAAGGAGTCGTTGCTTGCCGATCAGATGCGGCAGGCCAAGCCCCCGCCGAGCCAATATATCGAGCACGAAGAGAGCCGACCAAGCGATAAAGATTTGGTGATGTCTTCGGGCAGCGCGACCGATCCACAACGACTTGTCGAGGCGCTCGGGTGCATCCTGACCGATGGCTCGCTCTGGATCGCGCTGACCGAAGAAGAGCGAGATCTGCTCTCCCCCGAGTCGTTCGGCACTCCAGCGGCACGGGCGATCGCGGGGGCGGTGCGAGAGGTTGCGCATGCTGGGAAGCAGCCGGTGCTTCGGGCGGTGCTCGATACGCTCGAAGATGCTGCGGTGAAGGCACAGGCTGTTGCCATCCAGACCAACACCGAACAGACAACAGAAGAACGGCTGGCCGCATCTCTTGCGGATTGCCTTATGCAAGAGCGCCGTCGTCTTGCGGAGCAGAAACTAACCAACACGCAGGCTCAAGATTCAGAGTCTGACGCTGACGCAGACTTTGCCTCGTTGCTCGATCGGCAACGCAAGCAGATTGAAGAGTTTGGCCCCGACCGCCGCAAGATCGCCCGGGCGAGCGGGCACTGAGAGCAGACAAGAATCCTCCCGGTGCGTTTGCCAATTAAGGCTTGCGTGCCTTTCGTTCCAGGTTCGACCGCTGAGAGACAGATGCAGGTTACGGCTTGTTCCCGAAGCGGGATCGATTACCCCAGACCCGCTGCAAGATTGAGCCTGTTAACCGTTTCAGATGCAGGAGAGCAACGCGTGATCAGCGAACTACACCCAGCCATGCAGCAGCTCCTCGAAATCGCCCAAGCCAGGGGATGGCTCAGCTACGAGGAACTCAACAACACCCTCCCCGACGACATGGTCGATACCGAGCAGGTTGACTTCCTGCTCACGGTGATTGACCGCATGGGGCTTGAGCTCATCGACGAGCTTGAATACAAAGCCAGGCTCCACCGCGAGAGCATCAAGCGGGGCGACGAGCCCGGGCACAACCCGCTCACCGGCACACCACTGGCCGGAATAGGCGCGGGGATGCCCGGCAAGCACATCCGGGCGATGTCTGTGCTTGGTGGCGAGCGGACCAAAGAGGCCGTCGATCTGCACCAGAAGATCTCCGGCTCCGGGTCGGTGCTCAGCCAAGCCGAGCAGGATGTCGCCGATGCCCGCGCAATGGATGCCGAGGCGATCCAGCGTGAACTCATCGAGGTCAGCGCAGTTGAGCCCGGGTCTCGGCGAGTTGACGACCCGGTCCGCATGTACCTCACCCAGATGGGATCGATCCCCCTGCTCACGCGGGAGGAAGAGGTCCGCCTTGCCAAGAAGATCGAAACGACGCGGATGATCTTCCGTCGACGGTGCCTTGAGAGCGATTACATCATCGCACAAGCGGTCGAGGTGCTGCGGCAGGTCTCTGCTGGAACGCTTCCCTTTGACCGCACGATGCGGCTTTCTACGCTCGATGCTGACGCAAAAGTCCGCATCAGCACACGCATCCCGGCGAACCTGCCGACGATCGAGAAGATGCTCGAATCCAACCGCACCGACTGGGCAGAGCTTGAGTCACTCTCGCCACGCAAGAAGAAGAAGATTGCATCGCTGAGGGCGAGGATGGCGATGCGCCGCCGACGGATGGCTGCGCTTATTGAAGAGCTCAACCTCCGCACCGGGCGGATCATCCCACTCATGCGGAAGCTCCGGGCGATCTCGAAGAGGATGCTCGACCTTTAGACCTCTCTTGCCCAGGCGAGCAAGGCACGGGCAAAGTTTGACCCTGAGGATGTCGCTGTGATGCGTGAAGAGGTCGAGGGGCTCCGGGCGCTTGTGCTCGAGGCACCTGCCGATCTTGACAGGCGGACACGCGATATCAACACGGTCTACTGGGAGTATGAGCAGGCCAAGCGCGACCTCTCGGGTGGCAACCTACGGCTCGTGGTTTCGATCGCCAAGAAGTATCGCAACCGCGGGCTGTCGTTTCTGGATGTCATCCAGGAGGGCAACACCGGGCTGATGCGGGCGGTCGATAAGTATGAGTACAAGCGCGGGTACAAGTTCAGCACCTACGCGACATGGTGGATCCGCCAGGCGATCACACGGGCGATTGCCGACCACGCCAGGACGATCCGTATCCCGGTCCACATGATCGAGACGATGACGAAGCTGCGCAACATCCAGAAGTCGATCCTGCAAGCGACGGGGATCGAGCCCACTATGGAGGAGCTCGCAGAAAAATCAGAGATGAACATTGTGGATGTCCATCGCGTGATGAAGATCTCGAGCCAGCCGGTGAGCCTGGATCGGCCTGTGGGTGAGTCCGAGGACTCCTACTTCGGCGACTTTCTCGAAGATGAGAGCCAGGAGGCCCCGTCGATCATGGTCAGCAACGAGGCTCTCAAGGGGCGTATCGAGGCGGTGCTGCGGACGCTCTCCTACCGCGAACGCGAGATCATCAAGCTCCGCTATGGCATCGGGGACGGGTATACCTACACCCTCGAAGAGGTCGGGCGGATCTTTAAGGTGACGCGAGAGCGGGTCCGGCAGGTCGAGGCAAAGGCGATCCGCAAACTCCAGCACCCGGTGCGAGCACGCAAGCTCCAGGGCTTTGTCGATGCGTCTGTCTATAAAGAGATCAAGCCTGAGCCGAGCATCGAAGACTGACCGCCTGCCGGGCAGCTTGCCGGGCACACCTTTGACCTTGCCCATGCCCGACGGTAACTGAGTGGCATGGGAGCCTGAGGTACGGCTGCACAGGGAGCGAGTACGCGAACGAATCAAAGAGGGAAGGGTTGATTCGTTCGCATGGGTGATGGGTCTGATTGTGGTGTAGGCTTCCAGCCTGCGATGAGTGCGAGCCGATGTTGATACACTGACAGCATGGACGATCTCACCCAACTCTGCTCGCTCATCCGTTCTCGGCACCCTTCGGTCCATATCGTCACCGCTGAAGAACCAGAGGCGGTCGAGCTCGTCTCTGATGCTGCACGCAGGCTTGGGTCGTACCTCTGGAGGTGGGACGCGGTGGACGGCCTGACTGCGCCTCTGGAGCCCGAGACGCTCCCGATCGAAGACTCGACCCACCCCGCGGCGGCTCTTGAGTGGCTTGTGCTCCATGATGTTTCGAGCATCACGCTATTGATTGATATCACCAAGCACCTCGACGACCCGCGCACGCTGCGGACGCTTCGTCGCTTGCTGGTTCGTACCTCAGAGACGGGCAGTTGCATCGTGCTGCTCGACCACGACTCGAAGCTGCCCGATGCGATCGGTGCGTGGAGCACGCCTCTTTCGCTTGGATTTCCTGATGATGATGAGATCGACAAGCTCGTCCGCAGCACACTGCGGGAGTTGCACAAGCAGCTTGGGATCGAGGTTGAAGTCTCGACCAGTGAGTATGCGCTGCTCCTGAAAAACCTGCGGGGGCTCTCGCGGCGGCAGTGCAGGCAGATCATCCGTGATGTGGTCGCCGACGATCGGCGGTTTGATGCCGACGACCTCAACCATGTGCTGGCGAGCAAACGGCAGATGGTCGGGCAGCACGGGGTGCTCGAGTTTGTCGAGTCACCGGCAAGCCTCGATCAGATCGGGGGGATGGGTCGGCTCAAGGCGTGGCTTGCGGCACGCGAACGGGCGTGTCATGCCGACGCGTCTGAGTTTGGCATCAACCCGCCGAGGGGGATCTTGCTGCTCGGTGTGCAGGGGGCGGGCAAGAGCTTGTGTGCCAAGGCGATCGCGACCGCCTGGAAGCGGCCGCTGCTTCGGCTCGACCCGAGCACGCTCTATGACCGGTATATCGGCGAATCAGAGCGAAGGATGCGCGAGGCGTTTGCGCAGGCCGAGGCGATGGCTCCGATCGTGCTGTGGATCGACGAGATCGAGAAGGGCTTTGCCAGTGCGGGTGGTTCGTCCAACGACGGGGGCCTGAGCAAGCGGATGTTCGGGTCCCTGCTGACCTGGATGCAGGAGCATACGGCCCCGGTCTTTCTTGTTGCGACGGCAAACGATGTGCAGAGCCTGCCGCCGGAGTTGCTGCGGAAGGGACGGTTTGATGAGATCTTCTTTGTTGACCTACCAGGAGTCGAGGCCCGCACCGCCATCTTTCGCACACACCTGAAGAGGCGCAAGCAGGACCCGGGTAAGTTTGACATGCCCACGCTCCTCGCGGCAAGCGGCGGATATAGCGGTGCGGAGATCGAGCAGGCGATCGTCTCGGGGCTGCACGATGCGTTTCATACGAAAAAGAAGCTGACGACTCGGCACATCAAAGAAGCCCTGCGGGGCAGCCCGCCGTTGTCTGTCATCATGGCCGACCGGATCGGGGCGTTGCGGGAGTGGGCATCGAACCGGTGTGTGCCTGCGGATGAAGAACCATCTTCATAAACGATCTGGTGTCAAAAGACTATTCGCACGCTCAGAAATGTTGACCCAGCGCACTTTCGGAGGTTATCTCATGCGCAGACTGTTCCCGCTCTCTTTTGCTCGTCGCTGCCGGTGTTGTTGCTGGCTGTGCGGATCCATCCACAGTCGTGGTGATCAAGCGGTCAAAGCGTTCCACTAGAGCACGCATGGAGAATCTGGCGGTCCGAACCAGAGACATCTGTTCTTCATCTCGTGTCATGCACCCAGGAAATCGACATTCGATGAGGGTGCAAATGGTTTCTACAGAGCAGGCATAGTTCAGTGGAACCCGCTTTCACCTCACCCGCTCACCAGTCATCCATCTCCTCTCATCCAATCTCCCCCTATCCTCCCTCCATGCCCGAGGTCCGGTCCATTCTGCCGCAGGCCGTTCTTGACAAACTCGCCGAGTTGGACGAGCAGTTTGCCGCGATCGAGCGCGATCTCAACGACCCGGCCATCATCGCCGACCATCGCAAGGTCCGCGACCTCTCGATCAAGCGGGCAGCCCTCGAGCCGACCGTCACCGGCTACCGGGCTCTCATCAAGCTCATGGGCGAGGCTGACGAGTTGCGCATGGTGATCGATTCGGGCGAGGATGCTGAGCTTGCCGAGATGGCCCGCGACGAGCTGCCCGACCTCGAAGCCAGAGCGATCGAGCTGGCCGAGCGGGTCAAGGCCGGGCTTGTGAATGCCGACGATCGGCGGGTCGGGTCGGTCATGCTCGAAATCCGTGCTGGCGCGGGCGGTGACGAGGCCGGGCTCTGGGCGCGAGACCTCCTCGGCGTCTACGAAAAATACGCCACAAGCAAGGGCTGGAAGATCGAGCCGCTCGAGCTCACCGAGGACGGCGGCCTGGGCGGGCTGCGGTCGGCACTCGTCAATATCCGAGGCGATGGCGTCTGGAGTGAACTCTCCTTCGAGGCCGGTGTGCATTCGGTCAAGCGCGTCCCCGCAACCGAGACCCAGGGCCGCGTGCATACCTCGACCGCGACGGTGGCTGTGCTCCCCGAGCCCGAAGAGATCGATGTCAAGATCGACTGGGCCAACGATGTCGAGGAGCATGTCACCACCGCCCAGGGCCCCGGCGGGCAGAATGTCAACAAGGTCGCCACAGCGGTCCACATGATCCACAAGCCGACGGGTGTCGAGGTCCGTATGCAGGAGACCAAGAGCCAGGCCCAGAACCGCGAGAAAGGCAAGCGGCTGTTGCTCGCGCGGGTCTATGAGATCGAACGCGCCAAGGTCGAGGCTGAGCGATCGGCCGAGCGCCGAAGCCAGATCGGGACCGGCCAACGGAGCGAAAAAATCCGTGTCTATCGGTACCAGGACAACATCGTCGCCGACCAGAGGCTCGAGGAGAAGTTCAACCTCCGGGAGATACTCGCGGGCGAACTGGGACCGATGTTTGAGCGGCTCATCGAGCAGGAGACGGCGAAACGGTTGGCGGAGTTGTGATTTCACAACCTCGTGTTGCAAAGTGATGCTCCCCCTCTCGCCTATTTGGTCGCTGCAATACTTTCTGCTATAGTCTCGGTGGAGGATCACCATGCACGCAAAAACCACTGCCGTTCTCGGACTCACCGCCCTCGTGGCCAGCCTTGCCAGCGCCCAGACCTACACCCTCGACATCGACCCCACCCTCAGCGGCCTCACCGCCACGATGGGCTTTGATATCGACACCGCTGGCACGCTCATCGGCGACTGGAACCCCGATACCAACACCGAAGGCACCCGTACCAAGCCCGGCCTCTGGGGCTACTTCGGCTCGACCGAAAATCTCCCGGCGGCTGTTGCCATGGGCGTCGCATTGCTCGGCGACCTCGACACCCAGACCGCGGGCTCCTTTACCGTCACGCTCGACCTCGACCTCGGACTCATCACGATCGACGGCTTCGTTGCCGATCTGGTAGCGGGTGGCCCAGCCGTCCTCCCCGCCACTCTCAGCCTCTCGCCTGAAAGCTTCCGCACCCGCCAGCCCGATTCGGTCTATATCGGCATCCCGATCGACATCCCCATCGGCGAGCTGGCCGTCACGAGCCTCACGCTGATGCAGACGGCCACCGGTGCGGGCACGCTCGTTGAGATCGAGGAAGGCCGATACAGCTTCGCCGTGCTCGGAGCAGCCGAGATGGCGGGAACCTACGAACTGCTCGGCACGCCCACCGACATCCCGCCCACGCCGACGGTCCTCGCGCTCACGGGCGAAATCGTCCTCGAGGGTGAGACCGCGACGATCACGAGCCTCCAGCTCTTTGACCAGAGTGATGTCCAGAACCCCAATGAGCCGTTGCCCGAGTTCCCGATGGACCTCCCGACGATCCTCCCCCCCGGCGAGATCGCCAGCCTGCTGATGAACCTCGTGCTCGAACAGGTTGCGACCACATTTGTTGGTGAGTTGTCGCTCACGGCGAGCGGGTCACTTGCCAACTGCCCCGGCGATTTTAACCGCGACGGCGAGGTTGATACCCGCGATGTGCTCGCCTTTCTCAACGCCTGGGCCGCCAACGACCCCGAAGCCGATTTTAACGCCGACGGCATCATCGACACCCGCGATGTGCTCGCCTTCCTCAACGCCTGGACTGAGGGCTGTTAG
>JAJRZG010000285.1 GCA_024275365.1 Planctomycetota bacterium
CCTCACCCACGCCCACATCGACCACTCCGGCCGCCTGCCGATGCTCGGCGATGAGGGATACACCGGCTCCATCCACGCCACCCCCGCGACGATCGACCTCTGCGACATCCTCCTCCGAGACTCGGCACACATCCAGCAGGGAGATGCCACCCGCCTCAACAAACGCCGCAAGCAGCGGGGACGCAAACCCGCCAAGCCGCTCTATGACATTGATGATGTTGATCGCACGATGGACCAGTTCGTCAGCGTCCCCTATGGCCGGTCGATCAAGATCGCGCCGGGGGTCACTGTTACCTATCACGATGCCGGGCACATCCTCGGGTCGGCGTGGGTCGAGATGGAGGTAGTGGACGATGGCCCCGACGGCCGCGAGACCAAAACCATCGTGTTTTCCGGCGATATCGGCCCCTATGATGCCCCCCTCCTGCGAGACCCCGCCCCGCCGCCAGCGTGTGATGTGCTGGTGATGGAATCAACCTATGGCGACCGCGATCACAAACCACTCAACGCCTCGATCGAGGAACTCACGCAGATACTCAACGAGGCGCGCACACCCAAGGGCAAGGTGCTTATTCCCTCGTTCGCCGTCGGCCGCACGCAGCAACTTGCCTACTTCATCGGGGGCATGGAACGGGCTGGCACTCTCAAAAACCCCCGCGTCTTTATCGACAGCCCCATGGCGATCAAGGCAACCACCCTCTATCGCCGCCACCGTGATCTCTTCGACAACGAGGCGTGGGCGATCATCAACGCCGGCGACACCTGCCTGCACTTTGACGGCCTGCACTATTCGCGCACGCCCGACCAATCCCGCTCGCTCAACCAGATGGGCGACGGCGTGGTTGTTATATCAGCAAGCGGCATGTGTACCGGCGGGCGCATCCTGCACCACCTTCGCCACGGGCTACCGCGCGAGGAAACGCATGTGGTTTTTGTCGGCTACCAGGGCCGCGGCTCGCTGGGGCGGCGGATCGTCGATGGCAGCGAGCGCGTCCGCGTGATGGGCCAGATGGTCGATGTCAAAGCCACCGTCCACACCCTCGGCGGCTTCAGCGCCCACGCCGGGCAGAGCGATCTGGTGAAGTGGGCCACCCCCGCCCTCGAAAGCAAACCCCGCCTCATCCTCAACCACGGCGAGGATCGTCAGCGAGGGATACTCGCGGAGTTGGTGCAGGAACGGTTCGGTGTGGAGGCGGTGTTGCCGGGGTATAAGACGGTTGTGGAGGTATAAGTAACTTCCTCCCAAACCGGTAGCAGCCACGCCTTTACAAGCCCCGAGCGCAAGCTCGGGTGTCTTCGAGTCGCCCGAAAGAACACCCGAGCTTGCGCTCGGGGCTCGTAGAGACAGAGACAAGACACCCCGAAACTATTACCCAAATTCTTCCCGTAAAAGGCACCATTGCCCTTGTATCTGGTCACTGTTTCTGGTATCTTGCCTGTGGGAATGTAAAGGTGTTTCACATGCAATCGTTACCTAACCTTAAGTCCGTCGCACCGTCGCACCGTCGCACCGTCGCACCGTCGCACCGTCGCACCGTCGCACCGTCGGTGCCGCGTGGTTCTTGCGATCATCTTATTCGGTGGGTGGCCTGCTACCCTCTATGCCCAGAGTGGCTGCAATATACACCAGACCGTGAGGCTTCATGCGGAAGATGTTGTGGGGGGCGATGAGTTTGGGAGCTCAGTAGGGCTCAACGGGTATACGCTTGTTGTCGGGGCGCATAAGAGCGATATCGACGGCGAGGATTCTGGTACGGCGATTGTTTTCGAGAGACAAGGGGATGCTTGGGAACAGGCTGCTGTGCTTGTGGCCAACGAGTATACAGTAGGGTACAACTTCGGGCGATCAGTGGGGATCGATGGCGATCTCATTCTTGTTGGGGCGGTTTTCGGGGATGGCAATGAGCCCGGATCAGGCTGTGCATTTCTCTTTGAGCGGATCAACGAGCAGTGGACGGAAATCGCTAAACTCATTGCCGATGATGGTGAGGCAGGCGATAGCTTCGGACGAGCAGTCGCGATTGATGGCCGTATTGCTCTTGTGGGGGCGCACCACGACGACGACCAAGGGAATGATTCCGGCGCGGTTTATGTGTTTGCACAGTAAGGTGGCATGTGGTCCCTGATCGACAAACTCAAGGCTGCTGACGGCGCAGCGCAGGATCTGTTCGGCTACAATGTAGCGATCGATAGCGGTACGATCATAGTTGGGGCACCATGGGATAACGATAACGGGGCGCAGTCAGGTTCGGTGTATGTCTTTGAGCAAGTTGAGAATGTTTGGGTACAAACTGATAAAATCACCGCTGACGATGGCTCCGGATTCGATCGATTCGGACGCGGCCTTGCCATCGAGCAAGACACGATCATCATTGGTGCATGGGGTGATGACGATCATGGGTTGGACTCTGGTTCGGCGTATATCTTTGAGCGATTCGAGAGCGAATGGGTCCATGTACAAAAGATACACGCACTCGATAGCGTTTCCGGTGCTCGCTTTGGCCTAAACCTTACACTCGACGGCGACTTAGCGGCTATCGGTGCGTGGGGTGCTGATGGCGGCAGCGCCGGATCTGGCACTGCGTACATCTTCAAGCGGCGTGTTGATGGTTGGAAACAGGTTGCCAAACTTATCGCGAGCGATGGCATCGCGGGCGATCGTTTTGGCCGAGATTTGTGCATTGACAGCGGGAATGTGATCGTCGGGGCAAGATTCAATGATGATATTGGTGAAGATGCTGGCAGCGCATATGTGTTTGAACAAGTAGGTGGAGTCGTGTGTTGGCCCGACATGAACTGTGATGGCGAGATTGATAGTCGTGATATCCTTGTATTTATCAATGCATGGGCGAACGGAGAGCCCGTTGCCGATTGGGACAATGATGGTACGATCACTGTGCAGGATGTTATCGTTTATGTTAAAGATTGGTTAGATGGGTGCTAAGGTTGTTGGGCACTGCGCCGCTACTCACGAAGCCACAGGCGGGCGGGCGAGACGCCCACCCCACTGGATGGTAAGCCCCGCTGGAAGTAATGCCCTACCGGATGCGGTCAATCAGCCACCACCCACCACCGCTCCCCCTCGCGCTCGACCTTCCGATACAGCGTGTCCCGCTCCACCGGCTCACACCCCGCCTCGCGAATGGCGTGCGTCAGGTCGGCGACGGTGGTTTCCTGATGGGTCGCGCCAGCAGTTTTTTCGCTGGCTCCCTGTGGCAGCTTCGTGATGTCATACCATATCACCGTGCCGTCGATGTCGTCAGCCCCGTTCTGGAGCATGAGCTGGGCCATGCCGAGGGTCTGCATGATCCAGAACGCCTTGACATGCGGGAAGTTGTCGAGCATGAGTCGGCACACCGCCAGCGTGCGGAGGTTCTCAAGGCCGCCGGGGCCGGGGAGGTGTTCGAGCTCGGAGCCGTCGGGGAAGAAGGGGAGCGGGGTGATGGTCTGGAAGTAGCCAGCGGTGGTATTGGTGGCAGTGCTGCTGGTGGCACGGCACTCCGAGCCGTGCGTTGACTTCCCTCTTTCAGAATCTAACCCGCACGGCTCGGAGAGCCGTGCCACCGTGGGAAGGTCAATACCTTGGCGGGTGAGTGTCACACAGCCGTCAGCGTCGGCTTCATATCCCAATCGCGCGAGTGCTTCGTCTTGGGCGCAGCGCAGCATGTCCATATGCACGGGCCGATCGCGGGTGGTTTCGATGTGGCCATAGAGGATGGTCGCGTTGGTGTTGAGGCCGAGTTCGTGGGCGACGCGATGGACATCGAGCCAGACATCGGAGCGGATCTTGCCCTTGAAAGCCTCGTCGTGGACGCGGTCATCGAAGACTTCTGCGCCGCCACCGGGGAGGGAACCGAGGCCAGCGGCCTTGAGTTGTTCGAGCACCCAGCGGATGCCCGACTCGGGGTCGGCCTGCTTGTAGACCTTGGCGATCTTGGCAAAGTGGACGATCTCGACAGCCGTGAAGGCCTTGATGTGCAACTGTCCGGGGGCTGGAAAGCCCCCGCCCCTGTTGGGAAAGCTCCCGCCCCTGTTGAGTGTGTCACAGGGGGGCGGGCTTTCCAGCCCGCGATCAGCACAGGGGAGCGGGCTTTCCAGCCCGCGACGAGCCGCCTCGGCCTCCTCCCGGATCGCCCGCACCATATCCGTGTAATACTCAAACGGCAGGTACGGGTGCAGCCCGCCGACAATGTGCATCTCCGTCGCCCCGGCTGCAATCGCCTTGCGAGCCTCCGTCCGCACCTCATCGAGCGAGTGCTCATACGCCCCAGCCTCGCCCCGCGACCGGCGAAACTCGCAGAACTTGCAGGAGAGCGCACAGATGTTGGTGTAGTTGAGGTGTCGGTTGATGTTGTAATAGGCGACCTCGCCGTGCAGCCGGCGGCGGACCTGGTCGGCCAGGCTGCAGACCGTCCAGATGTCGGGCGTGGCAAAGAGCGTTTCGCCTTCCTCGATCGTCAGCCTTTCGCCCGCGAGGATCTTCACCGCGATGGGTTCGAGGGCGGGATCACGAACGATCGGGGCGGGCATTTCTGCGAGCGTGTGCATACGGAAGTGTTGCCCGCCCGGGGGGTGATTTCAATAGTGATTGAAAGTATCGGAACAGTCTGTTCTGATCGCCCATGCTGCGGACGCCGATGCTGAGGCTCTGCGAAGCGTCGGATCACAGGGGTGCTCGGGCGCTCCGATCCGACGCTTCGAAGCTCAGCGTCGGCGTCCATCACTGCTGCGAGCCCGTGGTTCCGGTGCCCGCTCTAGACTATCGCCCCTTTGTTCTTGTGCATCAAATCCAGGAGCCGCTGTGCCTCGATTCTCGATTGCGATACCGACCGGCCACTTCATGGGGCTTGCCCCGCTCGATGTCTGGGTGCGGCTGCTCATTGCAAGCAAGGGGTGGATCGGGCCTCGCTACTGGCTTCGGCTGCTCTTCGCTCTGGCGACAAGCCTGCTGGCGACGCTCATCACCCTCCCCGAGCGACTCCTGCTATGGCCGGTGTTGGCGGTCAAGTTTCGTGGGCGCGAGCCGAGGTTTGTGCCCAGGCGTGATGCGATTGTCATCGTCGGCTACTTCCGCTCGGGCACCACCCACCTCCACAACCTCCTCGCCACCCACCCCGACTTGGTAACCCCAAAGTGGGTACAGGCGATGTCGCCTCAGGGGTTCTGGCTGAGCTGGGCTTTTTTGCGGCTGGCGCTCGTGCCCTTCCTGCCCAACACCCGGCCACAGGACGATGTCGCCTTCGGCCCCGACTGGCCTGCAGAAGACGACTTTGCCCACAACAACTGGGCGCTCGCGTCGAGCCTGCCGGGTCGGCTTGTGCTGACAGCCGAGCGCGAACGGTGGGCGAGGTTTGATACGCTCGAAGGGTTGAACGAGCGAGAGCTGACGCGGTGGCGGCGAGTGATGGCTGCGTTTGCGTGGAAGGTTTCGTGCGCACATCGCAACAAGGCGCTCCTGCTCAAATCACCCAGCCACACGGGGAAGGTGCGTGAGCTCGACAGGCTCTTTGGTGGCAGGGTGCAGTTTGTGCATATTGCGCGCGCAGCCGAGGATGTTGTCCGGTCGAATGTGGCGATGCACGCGAGGCTTGAAAGTCAATCGCTCCAACCGATGCCGAATGCCGAGCACACGCGCGAGACAGTGACTGCTGAATATATCGAATCGGAGAAGCGGTTTTTGGCTGAGGCACACCGGCTGGAAGCCGGTGCCACGGGTGCCTGTGGGACCGGCTTCCAGCCGGTGCGTGTGCGGTATACCGAGTTTGTCGCCCAACCGATCGGTGAACTCGAACGCATCTGTAAGGCAGTCGGGTTGCGGTGGGATGACCGCGTGCGTGCGCGGGCTGTGAGATATCTGGAAGCGGTCGGGGACTACACCCCCCGCCAGCTTGCCGAGTCTGCCGAGGCGGGAGACCCCAGGCTGGCAGCCCTGGATGAGATGCTGCTCGGTGAGGATGCGCCGAGTGTGCCACAGCTCTGTGAGCCGTGCAGCGACGATCGGCAACACACGCACGGCTCACAGAGCCGTGGCACACGGGGGATCCTTGCGGTCTGGGTGACTGCTGCGCTCGGGCTGGGGGTGTGGCTGTTGATTGCACACCTGACACAGCAACGGTTCGATGTCCTGGCGTGGCCATTGGGTGGTGCGGTAGGCGCGGTGGCGCTGCGCGTGGCAGGGCGGGGCGATTGGAAGCTGGGGGTCTGGGCTGCGCTCGGCGCGTTAGCGCTGGTTGCGGGGGCGGTCTGGCCGTTGCCTGAGGTAGCGTTTGGGTGGATCGGACCGGACCGGATCAGGAACATCCGTACGGCCTATGGCTCGTTCAACAACAACTACCTGTATCTGGCGTTTGGGATGCTGACGGCCTACCGGTACGCCTCGCGCAAGTTCCCGAGGCCGCCGGGGATGTGATGGGTAGTTCGCCCCTCCGGGGCGACTCTTCGGTGGCACGGTTCTCCGAACCGTGTCCCTCCGCACCACAACACCCGGCTCGGAGAGCCGGGCCACCGCTCTGGGGCGACTCTTGCTTCTCCCCCTTCTCCTTCTCTCATGAATCCAGGTACTCGTCCCGGCAAGAGAGTGCGAGCCTTGGAGAAGAGAGAGAAACGGAGTCGCCCCGGAGGGGCGAAGTACCCAGAACGAAGTCCCCAAAGGCCTTTCCCTTCAGCCTTACACCCAGACATTGACGATAATGCCGGCTTCTTTGCCGAGTTTGGTCGACCACTCGCCGATGGCCGTGTTGACCATCTTGACCTCGTACTGCGGGTGGTCGTCAAGCCATTCGTTGATCGTCTGGTCGAGGTAGGCAAGGGCATCGTCGGAGAGTTTGGCCCGGAAGCTGCGGACATGGATCGCCCCGGTGCCGGGCGTGTTGGGCGTGCGGCTCCAGTTGTCCTCGTGTCGGGTGGCCCCGATCGAGTTGCCCCCAGCGGGTGAGCCGAAGCTGATTTTATTCGAGGTGCCCCCCGACCCGGCCGGCTTGGGGTTCTTTGTATGTGGTACCGGCTCGGGGCCGCCATCATCGGGATACTCGATGGGGTGGAACAGTGGTCCTGGCATGTGAGGCCTCCTCTTCAAGAGCCAAACCGGGGGGCGTTGTGAGGCCCCAAGTGAGCCGGGGCGGGGCCATTGCGACCCCTCACGGGAGAACCCCGCACAAGAAGAATCCAGCATATCAGAAAGGTGATCGGGAGAGAAAGGGAGAATCCGATGCTTCGCAGAGCCTCAGCATCGGCATCAGAACGGTATGTGTGAGGGATAGGGGGGGGGAGTGTGTCAGTCTCAGGCGGGGTCAAAGTGGAGTGTCCATTCGGGTGGTGTTATCGGCACCCCCTCCACGCAAAAACTCTGCCCGCCCAACGAGGCCCGGGCTGCAAACCGGCCCGGGGTGTCGGCAAGGACCTCGACATGCCCTGAGGCAACCCTCTGCACGCTCCCTCTGTCACCCGAAACCGGCCCCTCATAGTCGAGATAGAGCCGACGGTGCCTCGGCAGGCGGGTGGCTGCAAGGGTCGAGCCGATTGCTTCGTTGGGTGGTATCGGCAGCCGCCAGGTGAGGAGCACCCGGGCATTCGGATCGGCCGGGTCGGTGCCTACCGGCTCAAGCAGCCAGTCGAAGTGGTGCGACCCATCGGGCAGCTCGTGGTGGAGAACGAGAGTACGGCACATGGGCGATGCTATCGCGTTTGCGTGCAGGGGGGCGGGAGGCTGGGTAGGATGGTCCCGACGGGCGGCCAATCGCCTGGTACAAGAACGGAGCGATGAAGCATGAAGCGAGCGGCTGCGTGGATGTCGGTAGGTATGGGGTTGGTGCTGATGCTGTCGGGCTGTGCCCAGAGGCCGCTCTCGCAGGTCCGGGCCGATGCGAACTATTTCTACTTTGCGGATGAGTATGCCAATGCCCAGCCGTTCTATTAGGAGATCGTCGATCGTCGCGGGGGCAACGCCCTTGGGCACTACGAACTCGGGCGGAACCTGCTTGCTCTGAGGCGTGCAGCCGAGGCCCGCGAGCACATGATCCTGGCCTACAACCTCGACCCCGCCAACGCCGACTACTTTGATGGCATGGCCGATGCATATGTCGCGGCTGGCAATGAGGAGGAGCTGTTTGCTGCTCTCGAACACCGTATCCGCGACCGTGGCGGGGTGGAGGACTATATCGCAATGGGCCGATACGCCCAGAAACTCGGGCACGCTGACGAGGCCGAGCGGGCGTTTTTGAGTGCTGCTGAGGTGGACGGCGGGCAGACCCCCGAGCCTCAGCAGGCGTTGGCCGCCTTCTACCGCTCCATCGGTGACAAGCCCGCCGAGATCAATCGGCTGCGGATGCTGCTGTGGTTTGATGCCCATGACGCTGCGGTGACCAGCAGGCTGCGCGAGCTTGGTCAGATTCCCGGGCCGAGCTTTGTGCTGGAGCCGGTGGGGCGGGAGTAGTTGTTAGCGGCCTGATTGGGCTGATGAACTCTCTTGAGATAGAACAGCATCGTCATGTACTTGACGCATGACGATTTGCTTCTACAATTCATCCGGATCAACGGATGAAGACTTCTCGGACGACACAGACCGCCGACCGCCTCGACTCGCTCAGCGAGCCGGTGAGGCTGCGCGTGCTCAGTGTGTTGGCTGCGGAGGAGCTCTCCGTCGGGGAGGTCGCCAAGGTCGTCCAGTTGCCCCAGTCCACGGTCAGTCGGCACCTCAAAATCCTCGCAGAGGCCGGGTGGGTCGCCAAGCGGGCCTCGGGGACAGCCACGCTCTATTGGATGGATGCGGGCGATCTCGACGGGCCGGCCGCTGCCCTTTGGGGGCCGGTGCGGGAGTCGCTCGAGGGCTCACGGGAGATCGCTGAAGACCGCGAGCGGCTGGCAGCGGTGCTTGCCGAGAGGCCGGCGGACAGTCAGGCGTATTTCGGCAGGATCGCGGGTGAGTGGGAGGCAGTTCGGCACGACCTCTTCGGCGAGCGGTTCACGCTCGAAGCGTTGCTCGGGTTGATTCCGCCTCGGTGGATTGTTGCTGACCTCGGCTGCGGGACGGGCGACGCGGCCGCCTGGCTCGGGCCTCGGGTCGAGCGGGTCATCGCGGTCGATCGCTCCGAGGCGATGCTCAACGCTGCTCGAAAACGCCTCGCGGGAATCCCCTCGGTCGAGTTTGTCGAGGGGGAGGTCGAGCGGCTGCCTCTGGCTGATGGGTCGGTCGATGCAGCGGTGAGTCTGCTCGTGCTGCACCACCTCGAAGACCCGGCTGTGGCGGTCGGGCAGATGGCGCGGGTGCTGCGGACCAGCCGGGGGGGAGGGGTTGCCCTGATCGTGGAGATGCTCGAGCACCGCAGGACCGAGTATCGGCACACGATGGGGCACAAACACCTGGGGTTTCGGCCCGAGGCGGTGGTCGGGTGGCTGCGGGGGGCGGGCTTTGCACGAGCCGAATACCGAGAGTTGGCGAGAGATCCGTCTGGGAAAGGGCCGGGTCTGTTTGTGGCGGTGGGGTGGATAGCCGAAGAAGACTGAACAACGCACAATCGCAAGGCCCCTCGGTTGGGGGCTTGTCCGGAAATGAACCAACAACACGCCCAAAAACACGGAGGCGACGATGACGACGATGACCAGACCAGC
>JAJRZG010000286.1 GCA_024275365.1 Planctomycetota bacterium
CAACGCCCTGCGTGCGCTCGTGCCGGTGCTCACAGCACAGGCCGAAGTCGTTGTGACCGTCAGTACCGACACCGGCATCGCCCGTGCCCGCGACCTCTACAAGGGGGTGTGCCATGTGGCCCGGTTCCCGCTCGATGCCTCTTGGGCGGTGCGGCGGTTTCTCGATGCGGTCTTGCCCGATGTCGTGGGGCTGGTCGAGCTTGAGCTGTGGCCGAACTTTGTGCGGGGGTGTGTGGCGCGGGATATCCCGGTCGCAGTCATCAACGGCCGCCTGAGTGCGCGATCCTTCAAGGGATATCGGCGGATATCGCGGTGGATCTCACCGAGTTTCGCGTCGCTGGCGGTCGCGGCGGTCCAGGACGAAACCTACGCCGAGCGGTTTTGTGCGATGGGGGTGGCTCGGGAGCGGGTGGTGGTGACGGGGTCGATGAAGTTCGACAGCGCGCGCATCGAGGATGAGGTCGAAGGGGCTGTCGAGCTTGCGCAGGCGATGGGGATCGACCGTTCGCGGCCTCTCATTGTTGCGGGGAGCACAGGGCCCGGCGAGGAGGCCCTGCTCCATGAGGCGTGTGTGCAGGCGTTCGGGGAGGGGAAGGTCCAACTGCTCTGTGCTCCTCGAAAGACCGAACGATTCGAGGAGGCGGCTCGGGCGCTCCCGGGGTGTGTGAGGCGGTCAGCACGAGCGACCAGAACGGATGTCACCTCGCTTCCGAGCCCCGCACTTCAGTGCGGGGTTGAGGGGGCACCACCATCGCAGAAACCCCCGACTGAAGTCGGGGGCTCGGAGTCGGGATCGGGGTTGGGGTCGGGGTCGGGGGAGCATCGGGTGGGGTCATCTCTGTTCCTCCTCGACACCATCGGCGAACTCCGCCAGGCGTACGCGCTGGCCGACATCGTGGTCGTCGGACGGTCGTTCTTTGATTTGCACGGCTCTGACCCGATCGAACCAATCGCGATCGGCAAGCCTGTGCTAATCGGGCCGTCAGTATCCGATTTTGCCGAGATCGTGCGGCTGTTGGAGGAGGCGGGTGGGTTGCTCCGCACCAATCGTGCCGATCTGGCCAAGACGCTTGCCTCGCTGCTTGTTGATCCTGACCTTCGTCGAACAATGCCCGAGCACGGACGAGCGTGTGTCCGTTCGCTTCAAGGCGCGAGTTCCCAGCACGCCGAGTTGCTCCTCTGGCTCGCCGAGGCGGGGGGGGCAGCCTTGACGGGTCCGCCCGGGGTTCTGCCTTGCCAAGACAACAGCGTGAGTTCGGCGCTACCATCCCCGTCCACGAGGGCGTAGCTCAGTTGGCAGAGCAGCGGACTTTTAATCCGCGGGTCCAGGGTTCGAGTCCCTGCGCCCTCATTTCATGCATATTCCCCGGGGTGTGCGGGCGGGGTGCCCCCCGGCCGCGGCGATCAGGGAGGAGACCGACACCCGATGCTCGTTGTTCATACGACCTGGTCAGATGGAGCGCTCCTGCTCTGGGGGGAGACGCTTACCCCAGCCGATGCTCCCCAAGCCGAGCACGGCCACCATCCGTATGCCGCAGCGGTGCCGGTGCTTGATGCGCTGATCTCTGGCGACGGTTGTGCGCACGATGGCGAGTACGCTCTCTGCCTGTCTCTGCCCTGCCGTGATGGCAGACCGATGCCAAGCCCGCTCTTTCGGCTTCATGCACCCTCGCTCGATGAGACGGCTTCAGAAAGCCGGATCGAACTCGCAGAGGTAGTCGTGCCGGCGGTCGCGATCGCGCCTGGTCAGGTTGAACTGGTGCTCGATCGACTGCTCGATGCTGCCAAGGAGGACCACAACCTGGCTGCCGGGTCTTCGGTCACATTCTTTGCCACCCTCGCGCGGATGGCACGCTCTCTGGTCTGTCAACACCGCGTGGTACCGATGGTGTTGCAGGTTGGCGGGACGGCCTCTGAGGGCGCGTGGAGGCCCTGGCTTGGCGATGAACCCGCGTCGAGCCGGGTGGTGGCGTTGGTGCGGTCGATGCCCCCGATCGCACGCGCGGGGGTGGGCTCATGCGATGCTGATGCCTGGGCAGTGACCGATGAGGCGCTCGGCGCGATCACCGACTCGCTCTGCCGGGCTGCCCTGCGGGACGACGACATGGTCGATGCGATTGGGTCGAGCAGTGCTGCTGATGACCCGCAGGTTGCGTGGCTCACCGGCCTGCTCGACGGCGCGTCCGACATCCCCCAGCACGAGGAGTTTGGGCCAGAGCTGGTTCGGCGCGTGCGGGTCTGGATTGGCGGGCTTGACGACCGCGGTCTGTCGTCAGCATGGCGGCTTCGGCTCCGTCTCGAAGAGCCACCAAACCTGGATGATCTTGATGAGGGTGATATCGACCCGGGTAACCTGGCGTGGCAGTTGCGCTTTGAGCTGCAGGCGGTGGACGATGATTCGCTGGTGGTCGAGGCTGAGGATGTGTGGCTGCTCCCGACCGATTCGATCACGATGGGCGGGCGACGGCTTGAGAACCCCCGCGAGCTGTTGCTCGCAGAGCTGGGACGGGTCTCCAAGATCTATAAGCAGATGGAGCGAGCACTCAAGGATGTGCAGCCGACCTCGCTTGAGCTGAGTACCGCAAAGGCGTATGAGTTTCTGCGTGAGGTCCGACCGTTGTTGCTTGAGCAGGGCTTTGCGGTCGATGCACCACTCTGGTGGGATCAGCCGACGATGCGGCTCGGGGCGCGCCTGCGGATCGACAGCGGCGAGGGGGGCGACGACACCGGCCCGGGTGCAAGCGAGAGCCAGGCCACGCGGCTCGGGCTCGAGGCGCTCGTGCGGTTTGCCTGGGATATCTCTGTCGGCGATCACACGCTCAGTGAGTCGGAGTTTGAGTCGCTCGCCGGTGCCAAGGCGCCGCTGGTTCGGCTCGGGGGGCGGTGGGTCGAGCTGCGGAGCGAGGACTTGCAGGCTGCGCTCAAGCTTGTGCGCCAGGCCGGTGAGGGCGAGACGACGCTCGGCGAGGCGTTGCGGATGGCCTATGCCGCTGAATCGGGCAGGCACCACCTTCGGCTGACAGGGATCGATGTTTCCGGGTGGCTAAGCCCGCTGTTTGATGAGGCGGGTGCTGCTGAGCAGCTCGAGATCGTCGAGCCTCCTGAGGGGTTCGAGGGCGAGCTTCGTCCATACCAGTTGCGGGGTGTGTCGTGGCTTGCGTTCATCGAGCGGTTCGGGTTTGGCGCATGTCTTGCCGACGACATGGGGCTGGGCAAGACGATCCAGTTGCTTGCCCTCCTGCTGCACGAGCGCAAGATTGGTCTCGAAGCCAAGGCCGAGTCTGAGGGGTTAGGCCCGACACTGCTTGTGGTGCCGATGTCGGTGGTGGGCAACTGGGTGCGAGAGACCAAAAAGTTTGCACCCCAGCTCCGCATCAAGGTCCACCACGGCATCGATCGGTGTCTCGGGGACAAGCTCCTCGAAGAGGTCGTTCAGTATGATATTCTGGTGACGACCTACGCCCTTGCGCACCGCGACCGCGAGCACCTCGAACGCATCCACTGGCGTCGGATTGTGCTCGATGAGGCCCAGTTCATCAAAAACCCGCACGCCAAGCAGAGCAAGGCGGTCCGGGAGTTCCTGGCCCCGAGGCGGATCGCGTTGACGGGCACACCGGTCGAGAACCGGCTCACCGAGCTCTGGTCGATCATGGACTTCCTCAACCCCGGGTACCTGGGTGTCGAGGGGATGTTCCGTCGGCGGTTTGCGGTCCCGATCGAACGCTACCACGATCAGGGCAAGGCCGAGCAGCTCCGGTCGTTGGTCCAGCCGTTCATCCTGCGTCGGCACAAGTCGGACCCGTCGATTCTGGTCGATCTGCCCGAGAAGATCGAGTCACGCGAGTATTGCCACCTGACGCGCGAGCAGGCATCGCTCTATGAGGCGTGCGTGAGCAAGATGCTCAAGAGCGTGGGCAGCGCCGAGGGCATGCACCGCCGGGGGCTTGTGCTCAGCTCGCTCATCAAGCTCAAGCAGATCTGCAACCACCCGGCACAGGCGCTCAAAGACTTCGACCCCGAGGCCGGCACGCCGCCGGAGGTCTCGCGGTCGGGCAAGTGCGTGCGGCTGATGGAGATGCTCGATGAGATCCTCGCCTCTGATGAGAAGTCGCTGATCTTTACGCAGTACCGGCAGATGGGGCACCTGCTGAGCCTCATGCTCCGCCACGAGTTTGACCGCGAGGTCTTGTTCCTCCACGGCGGGACGGCCCAGGGGCGGCGGGTGAGCATGATCGATGAGTTCCAGGACAGGGGGATGGAGAAGCCGATCATGATTCTCTCGCTCAAGGCTGGCGGCGTGGGGCTCAACCTGACTGCCGCCTCGCATGTCTTTCACTACGACCGCTGGTGGAACCCGGCCGTCGAGAACCAGGCGACCGACCGGGCGTACCGCATCGGGCAGGACAAGACGGTCTATGTCCACAAGTTTGTCGTCCGGGGCACGCTCGAAGAGCGGATCGATGAGATGATCGAGAGCAAGATGGAGCTTGCATCCTCTATCGTGGGCGCGGGCGAGCGGTGGCTGACAGAGCTCTCGACTGACGATCTGCGGTCTCTCCTGACGCTCCGCAACGACACGGTGGAGGCCGAGTAGGAAACGCTGGTCTCTCTCCCAACCGGGCTCTGCCGCGTGCCGGTGCTGCCCGCCTGAATCGAGGTTTGCATGTTTGAGCATGTCCCACCACGCCGACCCCGCACGGGGATGACCATCCACCCTCGCAAGGTCCGGGGCGGGCTGCGCATCTCGTGGGCGGGGATCAGCGAGCCCACGACCACCGTCGCCCGTCGGCTGCTCGCGCTGGCCTGCTCGATGGCAAGCCCCGAGGACTATGCCGAGGGGCTCGAGTATGCCCGCCGCGGGCAGACGATGAACGCCGAGGTTTCCGGGGTGCTTGCCTCAGCAAGGATCATGGGCCGGGCGGAACGGGCCTACACGACGACGCTGCAGTTTGCCGGGATCCCCGAGGAGATCTGGAAGGCGGCCGCCGAGACGATGGCGGGCGAGGCGATTTATACCGCGAGCCTGCTTGCGGGCGATGTGCCCGACCGGGTCGACTCGCTCTTTGTGGCGTTGGGCTCTTCGCTTGTGCCCAGGCCCGAGGATGTGAAGCTCAGCTGCACCTGCGGCCACACGGCGGGGTGGTGCAAGCACGCCTGCACGCTTGTGGCGATTGTCGCCGACAAGGTTGACGAGCGGCCCTTCCTGCTCTTTGAGCTTCGGTCGCAGCGCGGCGAGGCGCTGCTCGATGCGATCCGCGCGCAGGGCAGCGGGAGCGACCTCACGGCTCTGGCGACGCCGGTCTATGAGGCGCATGTGCCCGATGCCCCGTCGGCCCGCGGGCTGCCGCTTGCCGAGTGCCTCGAGCACTACTGGGACGCCGGCCCCGAGCTTGCCTCGATCGCCACCCCGATCGAGCCCCCGACGGTGAGCCACCCGCTGCTTCGTCGGCTCGGCCCGAGCCCGTTTGGAGAGTGGCGGTTCCCGTTGGTTGGGCTGCTTGCGACTTGTTACGATGTGATCGGAACAGCCAACCTCGACCGGGAGGAAGAGGGGAGTGAGGATGAGGGGGCGAGTGGGTGAGTGGGTGAG
>JAJRZG010000287.1 GCA_024275365.1 Planctomycetota bacterium
GTCGATCTTGACCGAGCGGCCGAGGCGGATCTCTTTGAGTTCCTGCTGCTTGCTCTTGGCGCGGTTCTTGCGTTCTTTCTGGGAGAGGTCGTACTTGTACTTGCCGTAGTCCATGATCTTGCAGACCGGTGGCCGCGAATCGGGGACAATCTCGACGAGATCGAGCCCCGCTTCCTGAGCCATCTTGAGGGCTTCGTGCGTCTCGATGACACCGACCTGTTCGTTCTCGGACCCGATGAGCCGGATCGGGGTGATCCGGATCATAAAGTTGACACGGGTGCGCCTGACGGGCCCGGTGTCGCGATAAAAGCGTCTACCTCTAGCGATGACAACAACTCCTGTGTGCCCGGTCAGCGGGCGTACTCACGCAGCAACCACCCCACCCCGACGCGGGATGCGGCTGGCGACTGAAACGATGCGATTTGGGGGGGACCCGAGAGTTCATGCCGATATGTCGCGGCCACGGAGCGGGCTGGACATATCGCACTTGGTGTCAAACACCGGCAGACTTGGCACAGGCTGAACTCCATGGGGAAGCACTCGGGGGCGCGGGCGGCACGGTGCTGCCCACTCTTGCATGACAAGGCTAATCCTTCTGGGGGGGGAAAGCAAGTGAGAATCCGGGCGGGGAGGCAGGTTGAGAGGGGGGAAAGACACCCGCCGGACTGAAATCCGGGGCTCTGATGAGGGTGGAGGACGGATGTCAGGTCAGGAGCAGGACGATATTGAGGGTAATGCTGATAAGGGCGACCGCGCAGAGTGTGACAAAGAGCCACGGACGGATCATCTGGCCATCACCCCCCGATCGGTCTTCGGGCATTGCCATGGTCGGAGCGGCCTGGGCTTCTGCGGCTGCGAGGCTGGCGATCGTGTCTGTCGGTATCAGGTCTTTGTGGGCGAGGGTCGGGGTCTCACCCTTGCGGACTTGCCGAAGGTCGAGGAGCAGGTCGGCGCAGGTGCGGTACCGCTTGGCGGGGTTTTTGGCCATCATCATTTCGATGACCTCGGAGATGCTGGCGCTGAGCTTGGGGTTGACATGGTCCGGGGGGACGAGCTCGGCTTTGAGGTGCTTGTGCATGACGGCTGAAGGGTTTTTGCCGTCAAAGGGCACTGAGCCTGTGACCATGTGGTAGAGGGTGGAGCCGAGGGAGTAGATGTCGGCGGGTGGCCCGACATCTTTTTCGCCCCGGATCTGCTCGGGGGAGATGTAATAGGGCGTGCCGAAGGCTTTGCCGGCTTCGGCCTCGGCGGCCTCCTTGTCGGTGATGGCGCGAGCAAGGCCCATATCCGCGAGCTTGGCGACACCCTCTCGGGTAATCATGACATTCTTCGGCTTGACATCGCGGTGGATCAGCCCCTTGCCATGGGCGTGTTCGAGGGCTTCTGCGATCTGGATAATGATGTCGAGGGCTTCGGGTTCTGGGTATCTTTTGTGCTTGACGATGTCGTCGTAGACGGTCCTGCCGTCCACATACTCCATGATGAAGAAGTAGAGCTCGCCCGAACGCCCGACATCGAACGCCTGGACGATATTGGGGTGGTTGAGCTGGGCGGCTGCCCGGCCCTCGGCGTAGAAACGCTCGATAAACTGGGGGTTGTTGGCATACTTTGGGGGGAGGACTTTGATCGCAACCATGCGGTCGAGGCTGATCTGTTTGGCTTTGTAGACGGTTGCCATGGCGCCTGCGCCGAGCTTGCCGAGGATTTTGTAGCCGGGGATTTTTTGGCCCGAGCGCTCAGCCTCGATGATTTGTCTGAGGCGGGCGATCTGGCGTTTGGTGACAAAGTCGGCATCGACGAGCACCTCGGCCAGAGAGAGATCGCTCTGCTTCTCGCGGGCGACTTTGACATGATCGAGTGCTTTACCGACCTCGTCTTCGGTGGCGAGCCCCTGCTCGATGACCAGCCTGCCGACGAGGGTATCGACATTGGTGCCCTCTGGGGCGACCTGCTGAAGGGCCTGCTCGGCATCGCGGACGGTGGAGGTATCGTCGGAGGGGACCGGTCGGGTATCACCTGCCCCGGATGGGGTTGCGTGGCGCGCGTCCTGCTCGCGGGGAGTGTCATTCATGGATCTGTGCCGAGAGACCTTGGCCTGAGAGTTGTCGTGCGGGCGAGGGGGGGAACTGTCGGTCCCCCGCCATGAGAGTCCATACCCGTGATGGCGGGTATCGGTTCGCATTCTACCGGCTCGTGGGGGCTGTGTGTGGGGCAAAACCGGGTTGTTTCTGACTCTTGCAAAAATGGGCGATTCCCGGGGCGGTTTCCAGGCCCGATACCCCGCTGGCACAGGATGGCGTAGGCTCAACACCAACGGAGCCGAGAATGCCACCACGGACGGATGCGACGACGACTATGACAGCGATGGACCACCTGCTTGACGACCTGACCCCGCCTCAGAAGGAGGCGGTGCTGCATACCGAGGGGCCGTTGCTTGTGCTGGCAGCAGCCGGCAGCGGCAAGACCCGGGTCATCACCCGGCGGATCGCCTATCTCATTTCCTGTGGCGTGCCGGCCTGGTCGATCCTGGCGCTGACCTTTACCAACAAGGCGGCTGGGGAGATGCGCGAGCGGGTGCAAACGATGCTCGCCCCCGATGGCGAAGAGACCCGACAAAGCCGGGGGCTGACGGTCAGCACCTTTCATGCCCTCGGGGCGAGGCTCATCCGTCGCTATGGCGAGCTTGCTGCCCACGATGGCGTGCAACTTGGCATCAAGAGCGACTTTACGATCTACACAAGCCCCGACCAGCTCGCAGCCGTCAAGGCGACGGTGCTCTCGCTTGGGCTCAGCACGACCAACTGGCCGCCACGCAGCGTGCTCGGGGCAATCTCGAAAGCCAAGAACGAGCTCCTCGATGCGGACGACTACGCCATGCGGGCGGGAGACTTCTTTTCCAAAAACATCGCCAAGTTGTATGCCGGATATCAGAAGCGGCTGCGAGCGGCCAACGCGGTGGACTTTGACGACCTGCTCATGCTGACGGCAAAGATGCTTCGGGAATCGAAGGCCGTGCGCGAAGAGTGCCAGAGACGCTGGCAGTATTTGCTCATCGACGAATACCAAGACACCAACCACGCGCAGTTTACGATCGCCTCGATGCTCGCGGGGGAGGGGCCAGCCGAGGGAGATGGGCCGAATGTGTGCGTGGTCGGTGATCCAGATCAAGCCATTTATTCATGGCGAGGAGCCGATATAAGTAACATTCTTGAGTTTGAAGAACGGTATCCAAAGGCTGCCGTTATTACACTCGGCGAGAACTTCCGCTCGACGGCACCGATCCTGGCAGCCGCCGATGCGTTGATCCGGCACAACAAGAAACGCAAGCACAAGGACTTGTTCACCAGCCGCGAGGGGGGCGAGCCGATCACAGCCGTGCTCTGCCGCGATGAACGGCACGAGGCACAACTGGTCGCCGACTGGCTGCGGTCGCACGCCGAAGATGAAGACGGCGTGGGGTACGCCTGGCGCGAGATGGCCGTGTTTTACAGGACAAACGCCCTGAGCCGAGTGATGGAGGATGCACTGCGTGAGGCAGGGGTGCCCTATGTGATCGCCCGGGGGACCGCCTTCTTTGACCGCGAGGAGATCAAGCACGCGCTCGGCTATCTGCGGGTGGTTGCCAATCAGGCGGACGATGTCTCGGTCGGGCGGATCGTGAATGTGCCGACGCGGGGGATCGGGGCGACCTCGCTCGGGCGGGTGCGCGAGGCGACAGCCGAGGCGGGGATCTCACTGTGGGAGGGGCTGCAACAGGCCGAGCGGGTGGAGGGGTTGAGCACGCGGGCGGTCAACGCGATGAAAGGGTTTGTCGAGCTGATCGAGAGCTGGACCGGGCACGGCTCGTTTCTGGGCAAAGAGATGGCTGGCTCGCTTGCCGAACTTGTCGAGCGGGTGATCCGCGAGAGCGGCCTGGAGAAGTCGTACAAACACCAGGCCGAGACGACCAAGAGCGAGGCCGACGCTGAGCGGCTGGACAACCTAAGCGAGTTGGTTAGTTCCGCAGCGCAGTTTGAAGAGGAGTATGACCCGGCGTCCGATCCGTTCGCCTTTGACCTCGACGCGACAGACCCGGGCGGCACCGACAGCCCGACACTGGGCACGATCGAGATGCCGCCGTTGCTTGCGATGCTGCGGGCGTATCTCGAGAAGGTCTCGCTGGTTGCCGATGCCGACGCGGTGGACCCGGCCTCGGGGTCGGTGACGCTGATGACGCTGCACGCAGCCAAGGGGCTCGAGTTCCCGGTGGTCGCGATGATCGGGCTCGAGGAAGGATTGCTCCCCCACTCCCGTGCGCACGCCTCCGAAGATGACCTCGAAGAGGAACGCCGGCTCTGCTTTGTGGGCATCACCCGCGCGATGCGGCTCGTGCAGCTGACGAGCGCGAAGTACCGCACCATCCGAGGCATGCGCGATCGAACAATCCCCAGCCGATTCATCGAGGAACTGCCCCGCGAGCACACGCTCGTCAGCGATCAGTCAGACGCATGGGATGACCCCCACGATGACTTCAACGACACCGGCGGCTACCCGTCCGGCTCGGCTGGGGGCAGCTCGGGGAGCGGCCCGCTTGCCAAGGCCAAACAAGAACTCCCGATCGGCTCGCGCGTGAGGCACCCGCAGTTCGGGGCTGGCGAAGTGCTGAGCCTCGAAGGTGGCTCGAGCGTTCGGGCGAAGATCAAGTTCCGGGATGTCGGTGTAAAGACGCTGGTGCTTGAGTATGCGAGGTTGCAGCGGCTGTCGTAAAGGCAGTTCACCGCTGAGATTGCCGGGTGCCATCACTCGCGGCCTCCTGCTCCTGCTCCCCCTCCCGCGCCCCGCGGGAGGGGGTTGGGGGGAGGGTGCCTTTATTTTGTTCGTCAAGCCCGACCAAGACAGTCGAGCACGAGAACATGACGAAGCCGTATTAAACGCGAGTTCGCCAAGCTCGTGATCGCCCGATGGCGGGAGTTGGATGCGCCCATTCTTGCGCGCATCACCGACAGCCGCGGCAGGTATCGGTACTGGCAACGGGGCAGCGGCTACGACCGCGTGCTGCTCACCGACGACGCGATCCGGAACACCATCCGCTCCATCCACCGCAACCCGGTGCGGCGGGGCCTGGTGGACACGCCGGAGGATTGGGCGTGGTCGAGCACCCGGCAGTACCGAGACGACCGGGAGGGACAGGTGCCGATCGACCGTGGGCTATGAGCGAGGGGGGAAGCAGCATCACTGCGCGGGAAGAGGAGGCGAAGGAAGGGAGAAGAAGGAGGCCGCGAGTGATGGCACCCGGGGTGGGTTGTCATTCGGGCCACCTGCCACCACACAATTACGACACATTTGACCCCTTGCTGCGGTTACACGACAGGCAAAGAACGCGGAGGTTCTCAATGCTGTTGGAGCCGCCCTTGGAGACAGGGATGACATGATCAAACTCCAAGTCTGCTTGCGCCCCACATTCTTGGCACTTGCCTCCATCGCGATGCCAGACAGCGTCTCGCACCGACGCTGGTACATGCTCTCGCACGGGTTCATCGGCCCTCGGCACGAACCCCAGCGAGCCAATCTCCGCCAAGGCTGCCTCGCGTTCGGATTCGTGCATCGCCGCTCGGATGAGCGACCCCAGTATGGCGGAGTAGCTTTGACATTGCATGTCGCTTGGAGACACCTCCCAGACACGAGGACCGAAAACGGCTCGCACACCATCGGTAATCGTTAGCCGACCGATGTGCGAGATGTCCGCCTCCCAGAGGGGAGCCTTAGCCCCAAGGGCGAGCGACAGCAGCTCTGAGTACTGTTCATCGAAACACAGGAGACGCCAATTCCCTGCCTCGTCTTCCGGGTCGATCGTATCTGGAAAGAAGAGTTCATCTTTCTCAATGGTGAGGCACGCTGTGGAGATGTCAAGCAGCCAACTGACGGGCTGAGAGCGTTCAGGCCATGCGACTAGCAGCACGTTCGTCTTCCAGTCCAGCTGCTCATCGTAAGCAATCGGATCTGGCTTTGGCAGGCTGTTGACCAACTCCACCATCTGTTGCTTGATCTTCTCGAGCCGCGCTAGTTCCCTCTTGCCGCCCTCGCCGAAAGACACGGCACTTTCAGCCTCGTACCATCGCTCACGCAGAAGGGCAAGTGGCTTTATCTGCTTGGTGTAGGCAGATGGCGCCGAGTAGAATGGCAAATCGCCCAAATACAGAATACACCTAGGCATTGGTGCTCCTTAATGCTCCAGAATACTCTCTGGATCCCTGAACGAAGGCGGCCGGATGGTCCCAGATCCGGGTGCAACTGCTGATCGCCGCCCTCCATCCTACCACTTCTTCTCCCCCTCGGATGGCGGGGTGGCACAGTCGGAGGTTCCGGTGCCGCCCCGCCGAAGGGGATCCCCCGAGACCTCGCCGCGGAGAAGGCAGGGGTTTGGTACAATCGCGTTCAGAGCAGGGGCTTGCCGAATGATTGTTCATCGAGCGGCGGGCTGATAGCGGCACTCTCAGTCGGCTGCATCGAGAATCTGTTGCACTCCCTGCACATCCTCGCTGCGAATGTAAATGACTGCTATCGCTGGAATCATGTCATCGATGTCTCGCTTCGAGGAAGCACGGATTTCATCCGGCGCGGATTTGTACCAGATATTGTGCCCAGCGAGGAGGCGACAAACCGCCTCGAATTGATCTGGATTCACAAGGATGCGGGGGGAATCTGTCCCCTCATTGGACACACGGATCGGCTCTTGTGTTCGCGAATCGTCCATCTTCATCTCCTAATCAGATTGCCGGGTGCCCTAGCCATGGGCGGGTGGCCCGAATGTGGGTGCCACTACTCGCCGCAACTCCTGCTTCTCTACTCCTACTCCATATCTCCGCGGCGCAGTAGTGCCTCGCCAGCATACCGACTCGGCGGGTGGCCCGAATATGGGTGCCACGACTCGCCGCAACTCCGTCTTCTCTACTCCTACTCCATATCTTCGCGGCGCAGTCGTGCCTCCCCAGCCTACCGACTTGCATCACTGCGCGGGGGAGGGGGCGGAGGGAGTGGAGGAGTGGAGGAGTGGAGGCCGCGAGTGATGGCACCCGGTCGGGCGTGTCTTTGGCATGGTGATGGCGGCTGTTGTGGTCCGGGTGTGGTTCTGCGTTGATCGTGGGGGGATTCTGCGGCAATTGTGTGGGGATATGTTGGGATCGTGAGGTAATCGTGAAGGGGTCGTGGGGCCTGCGGGGTTGTACGGGCGGGGCAACGAGGGGCCGGAGTGTCAAAATAGGAAATCTACCGCCGTCGGTGAAGAGCTAAAGGACGGCCGTGAAGAGCTCAAGGACGGCCTTGAAGAGTTCACGGACGGCCTTGGAGAGTTCATGGACGGCCTTGGAGAGTTCATGGACGGCCTTGAACTCCTCACCGACGGCCTTGAACTCCTCAAGGGCGGGCTGGAGAAGCAACGAAAGAACCCCGGGGAACCGACCGACGGTTCGTCATGGCCATCCAAAGCGATGGCCATGCCACACCCCATGACCGGTACCCGTTGATGCCCCGGATCGTGGCCACCCAAAGCTGTGGCCACGGCACCCGACGATGGCCATGCAACCCGCTGAAGTCTTTGGAGTATGCTGATGGCGAGGTGACTATGAAGACAGCGGACAACTCTCTCAAGAAAGCGGGCTACCCACTGCGACACGGTTCGGGCTTTACCCTCATCGAGCTGCTGGTCGTGATCGCGATCATCGCGCTCTTGATCGGGATTCTGTTGCCTGCGCTCGGCAAGGCGCGGAGCACGGCGAGGTCTCTCAAGTGTGCATCAAACATGCGGCAGTTGGCTGTCGGGCACGCGCTCTATGCCAACAGCTTCGACGACATCAGCATCCCGGGCAGGATGGCCAAGGTCAACCCGCCGGAAGACCGGGCCAACCATTACGATGTCGGCAACGGGATGCACTATCGCCCGAGGTGGATGATCTCGATGGGGGCAGGGGCGGGGTTTTATGCCTATGGCGAGCCCTCGACCGACCCAAGCAAAGAGAACGACAACAACCGTCTGCTTGAGCACGAGATCTTTGCTGACCCGGTTGTGCCTGAGTATGTCAACAACCGGAACTACAGCCTGGGATATAACTTCCAGTTTCTGGGTAACAGTCGGCGGCGCAGTGACGGGCGGTTTGTGCGGTTCCCGGCGAGATTGCACCAGTTTTATGGGCAGACGGTGCTCTTTGCCGACACGCTGGGCACGGCGGCGACCTATGCCGAGCACGAACGGTTGGAATATAACCCCACGCCGCACCCCAACAAGGACACCCGAGAGATGGCCAACCACGGCTGGTCGCTCGACCCGCCCAGGCTGACAGCCGAGAGCGACAACTGCGACGGCAGCCGCGACGGCACCACGCGGTCGGCGCCCGACGAACGGCACAACAGCAAGGCCAATGTCGCATGGCTCGATGGGCACGCCCGCGCGATGACGGCTGCGGAGCTTGGGTATGTGCGCGAGGGGGACGGGTCGTACTTGTACACAAACCCGAAGGCGACGAACCGGTACTTTGCGGGGAGCGGGCGGGATGAGGACCCGCCGAGAGCAAACTAATACGGTTCACGATACATTTGTGTGCATCTTTACGAGCCCCGAGCGCAAGCTCGGGTTTGTGGATGGCCGAATGTTACAAGTATTCCCAGAACCCGTGCTCGCACACAGGGCTCGTAAAGACGCATCCTCGGCATTCACAATCCAAATGACATCACTGCGCGGGGAGGAGTTGTAGGGTGTGGAGGAGGAGAGACCGCGAGTGATGGCACCCAGTTCCCCATTCCTCCTGCCTTCACTCAGCGTAACTCAGCGTCCTCTGCGGTGAAAAGAGTTTTCTCAATCTCGCCGGGGCTTGCGCTTCTTCTTTGTCGGTCGCACGCCGGGCATGCCCGCCTTCTTGCTCCGCGAC
>JAJRZG010000288.1 GCA_024275365.1 Planctomycetota bacterium
AAGCATTGCGGAGTTCCTCTTCCGGATCTCTGTTCGCACTTGCATCAGAAGATGGCCCAGCCGGTTCTTGCCGGAACCATTCCCACCATCACCCCAGTATTCGTCGTGTTCCGCGTGTTCAACGAGGAGACGATTACCGGTAAGCAGCAGCAGTTCTCGAAGGTCCGGGTGTTGCTCGAACTTCGCCCTCAGTCCCTCGAGCATGACCGACTCCTTCATCTTAGGCCAGTCCTGACGGATCAACGCATCCCGATGCTCGGATGCATACCGCTTTGCATACATGGGTGAGTAGCAACGTCGAATCGCCTCTTCATGCTCCGTCCCGGCGAACTTCTGCGCCTGGTAGAAATGCTCAACCGTCGGCCAGATACAACCTCGAAGAAACACTGAGTGCCGCGAAAAGTTCGATAACTCGCCCCACGACTGTTCGCTGTGGTAGAAGCGAATCGTACCGTTGACACAACCACCCCCATTGAGCGGGATGTTGTGTCCCAGCTTATCGTTCTTTGACTTAAGATACGGAGCATTCTCTGGACGAATCACGGGATGCGTGTTCACTGTTGTGACGCGCACACCGTGCTCGATAAGATACCTCGCCTTTCGAGGATTGTTGGAGATCAACCTGACACTCAGAATACCCAAACGATGAAGAAGACTGGTAACTGAGCCGTACTCACGCGTGTCCAGTTCCATACCGAGCGAGCAATAAGCCTCAGCTGTATCAAATCCATCACGCTGCATAAGACCACACGCTCGAATTTTCGATGATAGACCTTGTCCCCTTCCTTCTTGATGCAAATGGATGACTAAACCACGCCCTTATTCAGCGATCATTTTCATAGCCTGCCGCAACTGATCTGCGCAATCGCAGTCAATCGATCCAAACACTTCCGACGCGATGCACGACGAGTGGACCCGAACCAGTGGATCTGGCCCCAACGCCTTGATGTCTCCGAGGCAAACCACACGGACCCTCTCGTCACCAGAGTCGTACATTCGGAATTCGGCCATCGGAGTTGGCAGCAGACACCAATTCGTCAGAGATTCATTCATGGACATGCCTCATGAAGGAAAAACCGGGCTTCGCGCAGCAGGTGTTTATTCATCAGCTTCAGTTCCCTTCTTCGGGGGAATCGGACGAGATCGGAACGGCTACTGTGTGTATCAAATGGGAATTCATGCTGGATTGCCATTGAGATGATCTGTCCAACTTTGAATCCATACCCCCATATCGGGTCATCGTTCGTCCATGCCGATGGCCTGTTGTTCCACAAGCCTAATTGTGACAGTTCCTCCTTGACTGATGACGCGAATTCTTCGTCAAGTGCTTGTGAACCGCAAGACATCCACCCGGGTAGCGAGACATGGTCGAACTCTTCTGGTTTTGACCCGCCGTCTCCACCAAGGCCCATCGCAATAAACAGCAGGGGACCGGATGATGGCCAACCCGATTTATACCCCGCGAGCACTACCCGGTCCGCCTCGTCGTCGCCGTGGGTAAGCGAATCGCCACCCCCATCTACGCCGACTCCGAATTCGTAGTAGGGAGCATCGCCATCAAGGCGTTTAGCGAGCGTGAGGGGGCCGCCACCATACGTCGCGCATACATATCGGGACCCATGGTTCCATTCTAATAATGCGGAAATGCTCAACCCCTTCCCACGGTGCCGTTCGGCGATACGGTCTGCAGGGAGCAACGAATGGTGCCGTAATACACATTCTGGATCAAGTCCAGGTTCAGACTCCAATGCATGAAACATACCTTCATGCGAATGCAGCCCTATCTCTGAGAGGGCGCGGCAATGAAGAGGTTGCGCCAGATCCACACGAGAGAAGCCGGCGCCAACCAAGCCGGTGGCAATGACTTTTGCGAGCACAAGGTCCGCCGAGCCGCCTGCTGAAAAGACAAGACCCCTCTTATATCCGCTTCCGATCAGATCGGTAATTCGCCGCTCGATCACAGATGTCCTCCTATCCCCGCAGTCACTGTTGCCCTGAATTGGGCACGTATGAAGTCGATATCTACCGATGCTGCTGCGAACTCATCGGCGATGGGTCGCAACGAACTAAGATAGATCGAAATCATCTGTATTTCATGGTCCGGCGTCCCCAAACATATTTGAGCACGAATGTCCTCTGAAATCCACTGATCCAGGTACCGGACCAATTCCTTTAGTTCGTCGTTATCTGCCAGTCGTCGAAGTGCCTCGCGAAGGCCAGCCATGCGATAGAAACTCTGTGTCAGCAAACGCAATCGCTGACGAAGGGAACGATTGGCCAATTGACATACTTCTTCTGCATCTGCATGGGTGAATTGCAGCCTGTGGTCCGGATGCAGGGATAGGAATTCTGTCAGTCCCGCGTAGAGCGTGGATCCAATGATCTCACTCCGGATCTTTCGCAAGTCGAGGACGGGATTCGCAGCAACACGACCAACATGACATATCGGGACACCCACAGCCTTAATGGTCATGCATCTGTAATAGCGATTCACGATCGCCCAGATCATGTCGGAACGTCGCGTTTCACGGCCATGCACTCGGAGCATCGTGTTGGGTGTCAGGCAAAGCGCTCGATGATTCAAGATGAACGTACAGCCACCCCTGTTGACGGAGTCTTGAGCAGATGCGACCGGATCTGCCGGGATGTGCACGATGATTGGGCGAGTGAGCGGCTGGCCACTCAGGATGCCAAGTGCGTTCGCCAGAAGGCGTGAGTAGGCCTCGCCGACCAGTTCCCCGGGAAATGCGGGATCAACCCAATGGGGCATCTCGAGGTGTCCGGTGTGCTTTCGGGACAGGTCGTAGTAGTAGTCCGGATATCGAGATCGCAGGACAGTGTTCTCAACTGTCCGATCGGGGAGACTCGAGTCTGGCGGGAGATTCCTCAGCCATTGAATATTGTGCAGCAGGTCCACGAGGTGGACCCGAAGTCCATTCAACGGCGGATTCGGTGAGGATCCCTCGCAAGCGCCAATCAGCACATCAACTCCGTGATCTCTGAACGCGGGAAGCCACGACACAAAAGAGGCCATCCGGCAGTCAATCCGCATGTCGTCGTCCAACACCCAGCTTATGGATCCTGGTTCGGACGCCATAAGCGCGCCGAGGTATCGCTGCAGCATGGTCCTTGCCTTAGCAATGCCGACCTGCCCGAAAGGCCTGACGCTAAGGTCCGGTCCAAAACACCCTTTGCCCGCATCTTCTCGCTGCCGCTCTATATCAATGACGGCAACCTCTAGGCCTACCTCTCGGGCGCCTCGAATGACTCGTCCAAGATGATCGACAGCGCAGCCGTTGTCCAAGATGAGGACCTCGACACGGTCGATGGACTCCGTTGCGTCAAGCGCAGCAAGTCCTCGGAGAAGCGGCTCGAGTGTCACCGGGTCAGAACAGAGGACACCGACAAAAAGCTGAAATGAGGAGTGGCTCGGCGGCTTGCCCAATGTTGTCGCGTCGCATCGATGCAGTAGAGAGTCTTCAGACGACGGCACGTCTGGCGGCGTCCAATGGAACAGAGCATTCGCTCTAGCTATACACGCACGCCGCTGCTCTGCACTCATTCGGCCGCTGTACTTGAGCCAGAAAGCCGAGAGCCCAGCGATCTTATTCGGCGACCCCGCCGTGCTGAGCCGAGGCCGATCGGGCTCCGCGTAATGGCAAACCAAGTGACCACGCACCCGTCCGTATCGAATTGAACCGAGGTCGGCCAGACGAATGCACAGATCGCGATCTGTCGTGCTTGGGAGCGACTCGTCGAACCCGCCGGCTTCAAGAAAAGATGAGAGTCGAATGAAGAGGTTTGATCCCTGGATTCCGGGATTGCCGATCAGGAAGTCCTCGGCCCGGAGTGCGTCCGGTGCATCACAGATCTGTGGGTGCCCATCAACGGCCTCGAATCGGCGAATCCCGGTCGCGACCATGTCGAGATCGCGATCACATGCTGCATTGATGCAGGTCTCGAGATACTCGCGAGACCATGAATCGTCGTCATCAAGAAATGCAACGAACACGCTCTCGGCATCGATGCCACGCTCCATCAGAACGTCGATCGCGCAGTTCCAACTCCCACTGACTCCGCTGGTACGGCTCGACACGACATAGACAGATTCGCAACCATCGAGTGCCAGTGACGCGACATGTGCAGCGTTCGCTGGACGGATGTCGTCGTCCGAATCATCAACGACCACGAGTAAGTCGGGAATGCGGGTTTGAGCCGCAACCGACTTGAGCGACCGCTCCGACAACAATCGCGGTCGGTTCTTTGTCGCGATCACGGCTGCGACCTGTACTTGTTGTGTTCTTGCGCTCATGATTCCCCCTGGACATGGGTTCTACCGCTGCGCAAGCGGCCCCCCATCCTGGCGTCAGAGATCAAGCAGACTCCGGGTCTCGCGTCAGCGACCGTGTCCTCGGTCGCTGAGTGCGCTCGTGCTCTTTCTCGTGGCCCGACAGGGGCAACAGTTGTCTCGCAAGATTCTATATATAGCACGCTCCGCAGTCCAGATCCAGTGCAGATGCCATTCGATGCACCCCTGAAGCCACTTGAAACGTCCGAGATTTCATCAATTGGGAAAGAGAAGTCACCGGTTCCGGTTTCATTGTGGGCACTCATTGCATCAGCTGGCACACACTGAAGATCTTGCGGGTGCCGCCTCGAGGGAATCCGATGGTCGAGGTCACGCCGAAGCCGTACATATACCAAATAAGACGCGCGTCGGACTGTGATGTCTCCGAGCGGGTGATCATGCGAAAGTAGTCTCGATTACTCTGCCGAATCGCCGTCATGCCGACCAGCATGCCCTCGTCACACAACGCAAGGCCTCTGGTCCAGCCCGCGCTGCCGCAGTCGTTATACACCCGCCAAGTTTCCACATCTTCATTGATCCGACACACCGACCCATCGACAGTCGTGCACCACGTCTCGCCATCGAGAGACACCTGTACGTCATGAATGGGAGCATGCATCCTCGGACCGATCCACGACCACTTTGTCGCGTTCAGAATACGCGCCTGACGACCGAGCCCGACAACAAGATCGCCGTCACTGTTCCTCGTAACACTTGAGACGTGATGTACGTGAGGTTCTGTATTCGCATCTTGGGCATATTGTTTCCGTAGTGCTCGCAGGTCTCTACCAAGCAGGTCCAGCCGCGTGACCTTTCGATCGTCGATGGACACGGTGTCAATCGACTCGTTGCCCGTGTTCGCAATCACCAGTTCGTTGCCATGCCGCGACATCTGGTGCAGATCATTGAAACCGTCGTTCTCGATCAGATCGAGGATCGCACCATCTGATAGCCGGACATGCGCAATGACATTCGAGAAGCATGCCCACGCCGTGTCTCCGTCCACGCAAAGGCCGGTGATTCCCTTTCCTTTCACGGCGAGGGCGGGCAGTGGGTGTTCGATCCACACTTCATGTCGAAGTGAGAGTGCGTTCGACTCAACATCGAGATCAATGAATGACAGGCAGCCATCTTTGCGCTGAAAGTCTCCACCGGACACGACGAAGCTCAGCACTCTGCTCATTTCCAGATCTCTCGATGAACCAGATCGTCACTTTGGATCGCCCCGGACTCAATCCTGAGGCTAAATTGCAGCGTGAATCCCGCTCGACGAGCGACATCACAGGTCTCAACTGTACAGCGACCCTCAGGCCACGCAAGCCACGGGACGCCGCCGAACACTTCCAAATCGCTTGCAGCTTGCGACAGCCCTTCCAGGAGGAACCGTGGATCGTCGAATCGCAAGTCATGATGGTCGTGTGCATGTGAGCCAACAAGCCATCCATCAGCCGCGAGACGCCTCACCTGTGACGGCGAAAGCACATCGACGGGCCTGGCAACTGGGCGTACGCCAATTCGGGTCAGCCACGCATGCTGCTCAGCCTCCGGCATACGCTTCAGTTGCTTGCGAGTGACACCGAGAGATTCCACATCCTCCAAACGCCTGCCCGACTCAGCACACCAAGCGTACAGACGCAGGAGTGGAAGTTCAGATTGAGCACCCGCAAGCTGGGACGCTGTTAGAAACAGAACCGGCTGCAAGTGCGTACAACGTTCGAACACCGGAACCAAGGCCAAGGAATCGGCCCACCCATCATCAAAGGTCACGAGTATGGACCGCGTCGCAGCGCTGGCGTCCGATGCCTGGAGCTCCAGCTGCTCAAGACGACCTACGAGCGTATCCAAGTCGATCGCCATGCCCAGTTGACGATAGATTGACCACACTGCCTCGTTGGCCTCTGGCGTTTGTACTCGGTGAATGCACGGCACGGTCGTGGCGTATGTCATCGCTTCTCCCTGAGATGGCTGGTCATTTGGTTGAGCATTGGAGGGTCCAACACATCTTCTCTGAGCCTACAATCGTAGCGCCCAAATTGAAGCTCATCACGACCGAACAAGCGGTCAAGAGATCGCTCGAGTACGTTCAAATCGTCGACTATTATAGGCTCTGCGGCAATCCACCAGGCGAATAACGTACCCTGCCGAGGGGAGATCTAGAGTGGAGCGTGATCCGAACAGCCGATCTGAGAGCAGAGCAGCCGCCCGCCCACGTCCATGCACCGGGGCGCTGGACGAAGAAGCAGAGAAAGTGCGCAGGCTGTACGCCGAGAAGGACTATCTGGACGCCTACAGCGAGCACACCGATCTGCGTGTGGCCAAGGATCCACACACCGCGGTCGGTGGAATGTGGGACCGATTGGGCACTCTCCAGTTCGAGTACCTGCGAGATGCCGGACTGGCACCTCACCGCTCGCTGCTCGACATCGGCTGCGGTACTCTGCGTGCAGGTCGTCACTTTATTCGCTATCTCGATGCCAACCGCTACACGGGGATCGACATCGCGCCGGCGGCAATCGCTTATGCACGCGATGTGGTTCGTGGAGAATCACTTGCTGAGAAAAATCCTCGGCTCGTCCTGTGCAGCGACAAGGCTCTCAACTTCTGCGAACTCCAGAGGCAGACCTTCGATTACATTCTGGCGCATTCTGTGTTTACGCATCTTATGCCTCAGCATATCGAAGAGTGTTTCAGCCACATCGGCACCGTCATGAAGGTCGAGACGCAGTTCTTCTTCACTTTCAGTATGGCTGATGAGTACATGAGTGACGGTTTCAAGAACTTCAGCTACCCAGAGCACATATTTTATGAACTAGCGCAGCGGCATTCCCTGGTCGTGCGAGAACCTCGGAATATATATGAGCACCCACGACACCAGCGTATGTTGCTATTGACTCGATGCCCTCCGGATGCCCAGTCAGGCAATCGCTGCGACAGCGAGCGTTGATGAAAGGCGTACGACACCAGCACCCTCAAGAACGCCGCCCCTACACCGCTGGATCCAATCAATTTGCTCTGGTCTCGAGGTTCCGTTTACCCGGTGTCTCTGAACTTGTCGACACCGCGACCGATTCGTCCCGCTGTTTGAACCCCGAAACATTGTCCCGAAGACTGTTGTTCTCTCACTACTTTTTGTCAGAAAGGGACTTGCGGCAACGCGAGTCCCTTTTTGCGTGCCCCAAAACCCCCGAGTGCGCTGCAAAGTGCGCCCAACGGCACGAGAGCAAGCCTTGCCACGAGACGCAGAAACGACTACGGAGGTCGTACTCATGGCATGCCTCGAACGACGCAAGAACAGCCCGTACTAGTACATCCGAGACCGCCACGCTTACCTCACGCTCCCCCAGATCGATGAGCAACTCCCGGCCCTGCGATTCCAAGCCCCGGCTCCACGCGATGGTCGCTCTCCTGATCTACTCCGGGCTCCGACGCGAGGAGATCGTCTGGCTCCAGCGGGAGGATGTGGACTTCCGGCGGGCCATCCGCGAGGTCGAGCTTTCATGGTCGTGCCTCGACTATCGCCACATACAAAATATGCGTGTTCTATTTCATTCACTCCATAAGAGGAACCTTATGGCGACTCCAATGCGCAGTCGATGGGTCATCAAGTCGTGGAATCACAAGAAATCGTGTTTGTCTCGTGAACTTGGATTCTGATCAGCCTCGTTACGCTCTGACAGCCAGGGTGCTGAGGTTATCAAGTGAGAAGGTGCCATCCTCACCTGTTGGCGACCAGAGCCGCATGGTTTCTGAGTTGGCATTGGCCCCAAGGAGCGTGACGGTGCCCACGCTTGAGACATTGCTCGTGATTGCGCCCGCAGGGCGGGTGTTGGCATCAGAGACGAACGCCGTGAGGTCGCTGGTGTTCCAGACACCGCCATCGACCGGTCTCCAGTAATAGGAGATGACACTCCCGGTGCTGTTGTACCCGGCGTAGCTGATCCGGTTGGAGGGTGTGAACCAAGCGGTGAGTTGCCCACCCACGAGTGCGGGGCCGCCGCCTGGGACCTTGTCACTGAGATTGGTCTGCTTCCAGTTCCCGCTCCCCAGGCCCGGGTTCCACCATGTGGCGACGAGATCACCACTGGCATTGGCACCGGCAAAGCGGATGCCGCCCCAGGTGGTGAGTGTGACATCGAGCTGCCCGGTCAGCGGGGCTGCTGCGGTGATCGTGGAGAGGTTGTCAACCCGCCATGTGGTAAAGCTCGCAATGTTGACCCAGACACCCTGGACATCGCCACTGGCATCAAGCCCGGCAAAGGTCCACTGGTTCCAGCTTGTGACATAGCTGATCATCTCGGTAAACGCGGGCGTCGTCATGGTCTGCGAGGTGAGATCATCGGAGATATTGACAAAGCTCCAGTTGGCTTGGCCGTTGGTTGAGGTGCCTGTTTGCTGGAAGGCGACGATCTCGCCTGAGCCGTTGATCCCGGCGACGACAACGATGGCGTTGCCGGTCTTGGGGCGTGAGACGAAGTAGGAGAGCACACCCTGCGGCGAGTCGGCGTTTGAGACAGCGAAGGCATCCGTGAGGTTTCGGAATGTCCAGGTACCATCGGTCGCTCGCCGGTGGAGGATGAACCCATCAGCGGAAGGCGCAGCGACATAGACGAGCCCGTCTTGCGGATCAACCCATACGACCGGATCACCAGTGACCGCTGGGGAGTTTGTGTAGTCGCGGATCCTGATGGCGGTCCAACTGGTCGCGGTGCCCACAAAGGCGACCAGATCATTGTCGGCGTTGCGGATGACATGCACATGGAGATCACCGGGGAGAGAGGCGGTCTGGGCACTGCTTCCATTGGCCATCTTGAGGTTGAAGTTCGCGGTTGGCGACCACTCATAGGCACCGATATCGGGTGCAGTACCATGGGTCCTGTCCTTGCCGCGCTGGTCGGTCGAAATGCCTGACTCTGCAAGCCCGGCGTTGAATGCGGGGCTGCCCGGGAAGATGGCGTGGGTGAGGGTGGTCCCGCCATTGGAAGCAAGCGGCATGAGCAATGGGTCTACTCCGGTGATGTTGCCAAACGACCCGTTGGTTATACCTCCAGCCGTGGCCGAGTCACCAACGAGGTTGTTTGAGCCCGAAACAGACCCATCGGTGAGGGAGATATCGTCAGCAACAGGCAACGCAGTCCCGCGGGTATTGCCGAAGTAGATGGTGCTGGTGGTCGTGAGCGTGCCTGCACTATTGCGTTTGCCGACATCGATTGCACCGCCTTGCCCCGTGGCATCATCGTTTGCATCGGCGATATTGAAGGCGAGTGTGGAGTTGGCGATGACGACGGTGCCGTCGAACATGCCGATGCCCCCGCCGAAGTCGCTGGCCGAGTTGCCGCTGATGGTGCTGCTCTGGATGGTGAGCGCGGTGTCTGTCCAGATCGCGCCTCCTGAGCCGCCGGCGGTGTTGTTGCTGAGTGTCGAGCCGGTGATGGTGAGCGTGCCTCCGAAGTTGTCGATGGCGCCGCCGGAGTCTGCGGCCGAGTTGCCGTCGAGCGTGGAGTCGGTGATGGTGGCGGTGCCGTTGTTCTCGATCGCGCCGCCGCTGGAGACGCCGGAGTTGCTGTTGAGTGTGGCGTTGGAGATGGTGAGTGTGCCGTTGGCGGTGTTCTGGATGGCACCGCCGAAACCGTTGGCGTCGTCGGTGGAGGAGTTGTTGCTGAGTGTGGCGTTGGAGATGGTGAGTGTGCCGTTGTTGTCGATGGCCCCGCCGTTGGAGCCGGCGGTGTTGTCGGAGATGCTGCTTGTTGCGATGGTGAGCGTGCCGTTGGCGTCGTTGTCGATTGCTCCGGACGATCCACCTGCGGTGTTGTTTTTGATGGATGATCCGGTGATGGTGACGGTTGTTGTGCCGTCGTTGTCGATGGCACCGCCCGAATCGCCGGTGGTGTTGTTGCTGATGATGGTGGAGATGATGGTGAGGATGTTGCGGTTGAGGATGGCACCACCGTCGTTCGCCGAGGTGTTGTTGACGATCTTCATGGTGTCGAGCGTGAGGCTTTCGTCGTTGGTGATTGAGCCGCCGTTGGCGGTGGTCATGCCGTTGGTGAGGGTGAGCCCGGAGATGGTGACGCTGATGGTGCTGCTCGAGCTGGAGTCGTTGATGACAAACTGTCGGCTGGTATCGTTGCCCGAGATGGTGAGGTCGTTGAACCCCGGCCCGGCGATGGTGACATCGTCGGTGATGGTGATGAAGCCGTCGGTGAGTGTGATGGTCGAGCCGCTGAGTGAGGCGGCGAAGGTGATGGAGTCGTCGAGCGGGTTGCCGTTGGAGGCTGCGATCGCCTCTCGGATTGAGAGATCACCGGTCGAAACATCGCCGTCATCTGTTGATTCAGTGGTATCGACCACAAGGGCGAGAGTCTGGCGTTCGTAAGCACCGATATCAGGCGCAGCATCGATGAGTCGGGCAAAGACAGACCCCCGCTGATCTATCGTCAGGCTGGAGATTGCCGCTCCCGTGTCGATGGCGGGGCTCCCTGCCAAGAGTGCGTGGGTCTGTGTCGGGCCACCGTTGCTTGCGAGGGGAGCTAGGAGTGGGTCCTGCCCGATGATGTTGTTCTTGATGCCGTTGGTGAGACCACCGGCGGTTGCCGCGTCTCCGACGAGGTTGAAGGAGGAGGCCCCGTCGATCGTACCGCCGGTGAGTTTAATGTCGTCCGCTGTGCTCGCTCCGCCACTGGTGTTGTTCGCAATGATGGTGCTGGTGAGCGACACCGCACCACCCGTGGCAATGATCCCCCCGCCGTTCCCACTTGTGTCCGAGTTGAACGCGATCGTGGAGTTGGCAATCGTGAGCGTCGCACCCGGGAAGGCTCCCATGGAGAGACCACCGCCGCCGTTTACTGCGGTATTGCCCGAGATTGTGGAGTTTGAGATGGAGACATTGCGTGCGTCGTTGACGAGGCCACCGCCCTGGTTCCCGGCGGTATTGCCCGAGATTGTGGTGTTGGTCACGGTGAGAGATGCTGATGGGAAGAGACTGACGGCCAACCCGCCGCCGTCTCCGCCACTCCCGGCTGGTCCCGTTGCGTTGCCGGAGATGACCGAGTTGGTGATCTCCTGCGCTCCCGTCCCGAGCACGACGATGCCACCGCCCGCCCTCGTCCCGCCGCCGGCGCTGTTGCCGCTGAAGGTCGAGCAGGAGATGGTCATCGTGACGCCTTGAAACAACAATCCCCCGGCGTTGCCCTCGGCGGTGTTGCCCGAGATGGTCGAATCGGTGATCGTCAGGTTCCCGAGACTGTAGATGCCCGCACCGATACCGTTGGTGTTGTTGCTGACAGTGGTCCGGATGAGTGTGAGGCTTGCCCCGAAGCCGTTGCTGACGATGCTTTGGTTGCCATTGTAGAGACCAGCGCCAAAGTCACCAGCACCATTGGTAAGGGTGTTGTTGGTGACGATGACATCGGTCAGTGTGAGGTCGTCCTCGTTGGCGATGCCCGCACCGAAGTTGCCCGCAGCGAGCGCCCCGTTCTGGATGGTCAGGCTGGAGATCGAGACGCTCTTGTTGGTGGTGTAGTCGAGATCATCGATCAGGAGCACGCGCGTCGCACTCCCCCCATCAATCGCGAGATTGCCCGATCCCAGGCCGGTGAGTGTGAGGTCATCAGCGATGGCGAGATTTGCCCCGGCCGAGAGCGTAATTGTCGAGCCGCTCAGGGAGCTATCGAAGGTGATCGTGTCGGCACCTGGGTTATTATTGGTGATCGCAATCGCCTCGCGGAGGGTGAGCTGACCCGTGCCGTACAGGCCGTCGGAAGTATTCGCGATCGAATCCACCACGAGCGAGATGGTCTGCACCTCGAACGCGCCGATATCGATGCCCCCGCCGCTCTCGCGGAGGAAGCCGCTCCCGCGCTGGTCGTTTGCGAGGGACAGCGGGTTCGAGCCGGCGTCAATGGCTGGGCTCCCGGGAAGAATCGGCAATGAGAAAGTCGGACCCCCTGCCACACGCGAGTTCACGGCGATCATCGCGTTCTGGCCGACGATATTGCCGTTGACCCCGTTGACCAATCCCCCGGCAGTCCCACCATCCTGGATGAGGTTGTTGGTGGCGGGGGTCAATGGTGTGAACCCGTCGCCGAGGTGGATCTCATCGGGATTTGCGCCATTGTTGAAGTTGTTGGCGACGATGGTGCTGGTCATCGTGAAGGTGCCGGTGGAGAAGACCTTGATCCCGCCACCGACATGGTCCGCGGTATTGCCGAGGTCGAAATCGGCCTGGTTGGAGGCGATCGTGCTGTTCTGAATGATCAGGTTGGCGAGCAGCCCCCGCCCGTTCTGCATGATCGCGCCGCCCGATTGATTTGCGGAGTTGCCGAACAATGTGGAGTTGACGATCGTGACCGTTGCGCCGCCCAGGGAGGAGGCCCGCCCGTCATTGTTGATGGCTCCGCCGTCACCTGTAGTGGCGTTCCCCTGGAGGAGGCTGTTGCGGATCGTGAGGCTGGCCCCGTTCTGGATGGCGCCGCCGGAGGCAGTGCCCGTCGAGGCGTTCCCGAAGAAGGTCATCCTGTCCAAGGTCAGGTTCTCGGCATTGAAGATGGACCCTCCTGAGGAGTTGGCTGATACACCAAAGCGAAGGTCCATGTCGGACATGTTGACGCTGAGATCGCTTGCGCTGTTCCCATCGGAGACGACAAAGTGGCGAGACACAAAGCCGCCAGAGACAACGATGCCCAGGCGGTTGCCAGCCGAATCCACGCCACGAATGGTCAGCGCGTCGGTGATCTGGATGAACCCGCTGGTGAGTGTGATGGTCGAGTTCTGCAGCGAGGAATCAAACTCAACGATGTCGGCCCCGCTGGCGGCGTTGGCATCTGCCACCGCTTGCCGGAGCGACCCAGCACCCGCGTCGTTGGTGTTCATGACCGTGAATGTCGAGAGCAGTTGGCGGGGTTCGAGGGACTCAAGCAACGGGCTTTGATCTGTAGTACGCATGTGGGGTCTCCTCATCTTGCGCTGTACGCAGGCCAATATGTGGGCAACAAAGCCATGGAGCAGTGCCGCCCATTGGTTGGCGTTTCTCAATCTTGAATATGTGGGACCCCAAGAAGTTCGCGGTCCGAATCACCACCATCAAAAACAAAGATAGAGGAGAGGAGCGTTCAATGCAACCCTAATTCTTGAGCTCGGTTTGGATTCCGGCGGCTCTGAATTACGGAGTATTGAGTGTGGATAATAGATTTGTACGCATTGAGCAACTCTCAGATTGAGAGTTCACGACTCAATGTGGTATGTCAAAGAGAGGTGTTGTAGGTGGCTGCTGTGCTGCAATGCTGCTCTAGGCCGTCCTTTGGGATGAGACCTGCATGGTTGAGCTTGTCAATGGCATATATGTATCCGCATTTCGAGTGGCGGGAAATGCAACACACAGAGTCAGTCACGCACGATTTCAACATAGTACTGAACTGCACTCATGGAAATAAAAACCCCTCGTTCACGCGAGGGGTTTATGAATGATTTCAGATTCCATATCTCAAGGCACTGCTCGGAGAGTTGCGCCACAGGATATCAGCGTTGATCCATAGGCACATACGGTGCATCGTGCGGCCCGACATACTGAGCCTTGGGGCGATACAGCCGGTTGTCGGCGAGCTGTTCGAGGATGTGGCCGCTCCAGCCCGAAAGCCTCGCGAGCACGAACATCGGCGTGAACAGATCGAGCTTGAGCCCGAGGCAGTGGTAGGTCGTCGCGCTATAGAAATCGACATTGGCATAGATGCCCTTGGCGGCTACAGCGGTCCCCATGACCTCCTCGATCTTGCTGCTCTTCTCATAGAGATCGGTATTACCCGTGTCACTTGCGAGTTGCTTGGCGAGTGTCTTGAGCTCGGAGGCGCGGGGGTCGTGCGATTTATACACACGGTGCCCAAAGCCCATGATCTTCTCTTTGCGTTCGAGCTTGCCGAGGATGAAGGGCTCGACATCATTGAGCGTCGGGATCTCCCAGAGCATCTTCATCACGCCCTCGTTGGCTCCGCCGTGCAGCGGGCCTCGGAGGCTGCCAATAGCACCGGTGAGCGCCGAGTAGATATCACTCAGCGTCGAGATGATAACGCGGGCAGCAAAGGTCGAGTTGTTCAACCCGTGGTCGGCGTGTGTGATCATGCAGATATCAAACGCCCTCGCCATCGCTTCGGTCGGCACCTCGCCGTTGAGCATGTAGAGGAAGTTTTGTGCAAAGCTCAGGTCCGCCCTCGGCTCGATCAACGGCAGCCCTCGACGGTAGCGGTCAAAGAACGCAACGATCGTCGGAGCCCTCGCCAGAATCCGCATCGCCTTGGCGCGAACCTCGTCAAGATCGACGCTGTTGGGATCCTCGTCGTGCATAGAGAGGGCGCTAATCATCGTCCGGATCACATGCATCGGGTGGGCCTGCATGGGCAACGCCAGCAGGCGGCCGCTCATGCCTGCGGGCAGGCCTGTGTAGCTGTGCAGCTCGGCAGAGAACGACTCAAGCTCACCCTTGTTTGGAAGGCGTCGATTCCAGAGGAGGTACACAGACTCCTCAAAGGTGCCGTGGGCGGCGAGTTCACCGATGGGGATGCCGACATATTCGAGGATGCCAGCCTGACCATCGATAAACGACATTTCAGTCTCGGAGGCGATAATGCCCTCGAGCCCCTTGGCGAATGTGGCGGTGGTCATGGTGGAAGCTCCTGCCCGTGGGCGTTTGGGTTGGTGCGTTGTTGCGGTCTCGTCCGACGGTGGTCGGGCAAACACTATAGGAATCAAACAGGCCAATCGCTACCTCGGAGGTGGGTTTTGCGGGGTACCATGGCGGCGTGATCCTCCCCCTCGGGACAGACCGGTTCAAACGGCGACCGATTCTGATCGTCTACCTGCTCATCGCGGCCAATATGGCGGTGTATGCGGGGATGCACATCCTCAAGCAGTCAGACCCCGCCCTGGCCACCGGGGTGGAGAACTGGGGGGTCCTTGTCCCGGGTCAGTCAGCCTGGTGGACCTATCTGTCGTACGCCTTCCTCCACGCCAACTTCAGCCACATCCTGTTCAATATGGTCGCCCTGTGGGTCTTTGGGCCTGATGTCGAGGATCGGCTGGGTCGGTTCGGGTTTCTCGGGCTCTATTGTGCGGGGGCGATCGCAGCAGGGGGGGCGCACGGCCTGCTCACCAAGGTTGGGGTGGTGGGGGCCTCGGGGGCAATAGCGGCCGTGATCGGCTCCTTCCTGGTGTTCTTTCCCTATGTCCGCATCAAAACGCTTGTCTTCTTTTTCTTTATCGGGTTCTTTCACATCACAGCATGGTGGTATGTCGCCTTTGCGATCGCCGGCGACCTGCTCGGGCTGGCCCGGACTGGTCAGAGCAATGTCGCCCACCTTGCCCACCTGGGTGGCTATGGGTTGGGTATTGGTGTCTCGCTGCTGCTGCTCGCGTTCCATATTGTGCCGCGCGAGCCCTACGACATGTTCTCGCTTGGTCGGCAGAAGGTCAGACGCCGGGCGTTCAAGGTCGCCTACCGCCAGGGAGATCAAACCGCGGCCCATCGCACTGCCAACGAGCCGGCAATCAAGCAGCCCGAAGGCCCGGCATCAGAGGCAAGGCTGAAGGCGCAAGAGCGGTTTACCAACGGAGACACACCGGGTGCTGCGGCATCCTATCTCGAGATGAGGCGTACCGCCAAGAGCAACAAGCTCCCTCCCCTCGGGCGGCGACCACTCTATGAGATTGCCAATCACCTCTTCGAGCAGGGCGACCACGCCAATGCTGCCGATGCATACCGACAGTTTCTCAGTGCGTATGAGAAGGATGCCGAGGCCCCGCGGGTTATGCTGATGCTCGGGCTGCTCAACGCCCGGTTCCTCAACGACCCGACCGAGGCCAAGCGGCTGCTGGAGGCGTGCAAAGACCGGGTGGCGAGCGCCGATGAGAAGGCACTCGCAATAGAACTCCTCGAAGAAATCGGCTAAACCACCGGGAAAGACGGCGCAATGGATCGGACGAGGATCAAAGTCTGTGGCATCACGAGTGCTGAGGCAGCATCGGCAGCAGTCGAAGCAGGGGCGGATGTGCTCGGCTTCGTCTTTGCCCCCTGCACACCCCGCTATATCAAACCCGAGGCCGCCTTTGCCATCATGGCGGCCCTGCCGCCGATGGTCGGCACTGTCGGCGTCTTCCGCGATGCCTCGCTGGATGACTTTATCGAGATCGAACAGCGGTGCCCGACCGACTGGTCGCAACTTCACGGCAACGAACCTGAACGACTCGTGCGGGATTGTGGACCCCGTGTGATCCGGGGGGTTCGGTTTGCCCCCGAGACTATCGCGGCCGAACTTACGCGA
>JAJRZG010000289.1 GCA_024275365.1 Planctomycetota bacterium
ACGCTCTTGCTCCCCGCTGACGAAGTGACGGCGAAGGTCAAGGAAGTCTGCACGGACGGCATGATGGCTGCCCGCCAGATCGTCGGCAAGCAGGAACGCAGCGAGGCGGTCGATGCCCTCCGTACCAAGCTGCTCGATGAGCACTTTCAGATCAACGAGTCGGGCACCTATGGCGAGTTTGCCGCAAGCACCAAGGCCCGATCGCAGGCCAAGGAAGCCTTCCGCACGCTCGAGAAGAAGATCACCCGCAAGCTGATCGTCGAGAAGCAGGCCCGCGCCGATGGCCGGGCACCCAAGGAAATCCGCGAGATCGAGTGCGAAGTCGGTATCTTCGAGCGCACCCACGGCTCGGCCTTCTTCCAACGGGGCGAAACCCAGAGCCTCGTCTCCTGCACCCTCGGCACCGGCCGTGATGAGCAGATCGTCGATGGGCTCACCCCCGAATACTCCAAAAAGTTCACCCTCCACTACAACTTCCCCCCCTTCTGCACCGGCGAGGCCCGGCGCATCATGGGCCCCGGCCGCCGCGAGATCGGCCACGGGGCGCTTGCAGAGCGGTCGCTCATGGCGATCCTCCCAAGCCCCGAGGACTTCCCCTACACCGTCCGCATCGTCAGCGACATCACCGAATCCAACGGCTCCTCCTCGATGGCCTCCGTCTGTGGCGGGTGCCTGGCCCTTATGGACGCGGGCGTCCCCATCCGTGGCACCTGCGCCGGCATCTCCGTCGGACGCTTCACCGATGAGAACGGCGAGAACGAAATCTTCGTCACCGACATCCTCGGCGAAGAAGACTTCTTCGGCGACATGGACTTTAAAGTCTCCGGGACCCGCGAGGGCATCACCGGTATCCAGCTCGATCTCAAGGCTCGGGGCATCGACCTCAAGCAGATCGAGATGATCTTCGAGCAGGCGCTCCAGGGCCGGCTTGAAATCATCGAGACCATGGAGAAGACCATCGCCGAACCACGGGCCGATATCTCGCCCTATGCACCCAAGATGATCACCCTCAAGATCACTATCGACAAGATTGGCAAACTCATCGGGCCGGGCGGCAAGATGATCCGCGCCCTCCAGGACAAGCATGGCGTCAACATCGATGTCGAAGACGATGGCACCGTCATGGTCTCCGCAACCAACGGCCCCTCGGTCGATGCCGCAGTCTCTGAGATCGAGGCCCTCTGCGAAGAGATCAAGGTCGGCACCATCTACGACGGCAAGGTTGTCTCGACCAAGGACTTCGGCGCATTCATCGAGCTCGCCCCCGGGACCGACGGTATGTGCCACATCTCCGAACTCGCTGACGGGTTCGTCAAGAATGTTGAGGACATTGTCAAGATCGGTGATGTCGTCAAGGTCAAGGTCATCATGGTGGACGAGCAGGGCCGTATCAAGCTCAGTCGCAAGCAGGCGATGGCCAGGGAAGAAGAGACCGTTGATGCCTGACCTATGGCCGAAAACCAGGCACTCATTTGGGAATATGGGTAAAGATACGTAGTGATACACCGGCCCTGACACCCGTCAGGGCCGGTGTTCTTATAGGACTCCTGTTGACAGAGAGAGAGAAATCTGGTAATCTGGAGTGTCCCGCCCAATCGGGTGCATGGTCACTCGGCCTGGCAGGACCGCGGTCGTGTCGGTGTGTGGAGCCGACGCGGGGTGTCCGCTTCTTACATGGCAGCGGGCGATCGGTGCCTGTGCCGGTCGTTTTTCCTCACGCTGCCGAGGTGCTTGGGGGTTTCCCGATGAGCAATCAGGATGCACACAATCGGCTCGAAGGAGTCGAGGGTCTCGTGAAGTGGTTCGATCCTCGGAAGGGGTTCGGGTTCATCATCGGCCCCGACGGGCAGGATATTTTCGTGCATTATTCATGCATTGAGGGTGAGGGGTTCCGGGTGCTCAAGGACGGGGCACCGGTGGTCTATGACGCGGAAGAATCTGGCAAGGGCTGGAAGGCGACGCGGGTGCATCCACCAGAACCGACGATTGTGGTGCCGCCGCAACAGCACATTCGTTCGCCAAGGTTGTAGGGCACGCCAGTGTTGAGGTGCCATAAACTCACTTGTGGTTCGTGCGCTGACTCTATCTCGTGCTGGGGGTGTTACTGCTGAGTCTCTCGGGGGGGCAGCCTCTGGCTCTGGTTGGGTTATGCCCATGCTGTTGGGCTTTGCGATCGGCACGCTGCTGACTGCCGGGGTCACGACTGCGCTTGTGCTTCGGCACATGGCCCGGGTGCGGGCTGCCGATGCCCGGGTCAGGCGGGCCAAGCGGCTTGCCGAGCTGGGCTCGATGACGCGTGGCCTTGCACACGAGATCAAGAACCCCCTGTCCACGATCGGGCTCAATGTGCAACTCCTCACCGAGGCAATCGAGGACTTGTCGGTTGATGATGAAGATCGCAAGCCTCTGGTCCGTCGCCTGGGCTCACTTGGTCGCGAGGCCGAACGGTTGCGGGGTATCCTAACAGACTTTCTTGAGTACGCGGGCGAACTGCATCTTGAACTGCACGCAGCAGACCTCAACAGCACGATCGATGAGCTGGTCGATTTTTTCATGCCTCAGGCCCAGCAGCAGGGCGTGCAGATTCGCAGCGACCTGGCCTCTGGCACGCTTGAAGCCTGGATCGACCCGCCACACATCAAGCAGGCGGTGATGAATCTGATGCTCAATGCGGTCCAGGGAATGTCTCGTCAGCCCGAGGGAGTCGCAAGGGAGCTCATCCTCCGAACCTCTCGCGGCGTGGACGAGCACAAGCGGCCGGTCGTTGTGCTGCATGTGATCGATACGGGGCCGGGCATTGCCCCCGATGCTGTCGAGCGGATCTTTGATCCATACTTTACGACCAAATCGGGCGGGTCGGGGCTCGGGCTGCCCACGACTCGGCGGATCATCGATGCCCACTTCGGGAAGATCGAGGTCCACACCGAAGAGGGTCGCGGGACCGACTTTGTCATCACGCTCCCGGTCGAGGATGGGGGTGTCACGCACCAGGGCGCATCGGGTGGTGGTTGATGCTTTACGATGTTGTGCGCGCTGGCACTACCTGCTGTCGGCAAAGTCGCCGGCATCGGCGATCGGGACGAGGGTGAGCGAGGCCGACCACGAGGCAGAACCATTGTGCGGGGTCATGGAGACGATCGAACCATCACCGGGCGTTGCAGCGCGGGTGATACTGCGGGCTGCGTAGTAGTCGGTGCGTGCTGAGCCACTCGAACACCCCACAGCACCGAGCGCGAGAAGTGAGAGCAGGAGTCCTATCCCCAGCCGAATGGAATGCGTGTTGCGATGCGTGGCCATGCGGTGAATCCTCAGGCCTCGGATACGGAGATCAAACCCTTGCGTGTTGCAAGCATCGGAAACAGAATGCTTCGGCGTGTTTGGAGTTGTATGTAATCTGTGTGCGAAGAGTCGGTACACGATATGTTGTGCGGAAAGGATTGGTCGTGCGGCCTGAAGTTGCGGAGTTATGGGCGGGTTGCGAGAGGCCGAGAACCACTCGGGCGTGGGGGAGTGTCTTTTGCTGTGATGACACTCGTATCCTTGTGTGTGGGTGTATTCTGGATGTTGAGAGATCCATGTCATGAACTCCACCTTCCGCACGAATGTCTGTAACGGTTGGATGCCCAAGTGTGGCAATGGTTCCTCAGCAGTTTCAGGGGGCGAGCATGGGAGTGCGTGAACAAGCCGCACAACGCGCTGAGAAACTCCTGGGCATGTGCGAACGGGAGGGCTTTGCGCTCGCGGGTGTCTCGCCACTTCATCCGGTCGAACACGCCGAAGAGTTCCGTGAGTGGTGCCGTTCGGGCAAGCATGGCGGGATGTCATGGCTTGCTGATACGGTCGAGCAACGGCTCAACCCAGAGTGTGTGCTGCCGGGTGCCAAGAGCGTCGTGATGGTTGCTGATTTGTATGCTGCGCGAGGCAAAACCGACGAGCAGGCCGAGCCGGGTCGTGGTCGGATTGCTCGGTATGCACGGGGGCGTGATTATCACAGGGTGCTCAAGCGCCGCGTGCAGCAAGTGTGCGACCGCGTGCGTGAGCAGTATCCTGATGCAGCGACGCGGGCGTTCTGCGACACCGCGCCCGTGCAGGAACGAGAGCTTGCCGCCCTGTGTGGCTTGGGTTGGATCGGCAAGCACACGCTGCTTATCAATCCGACGCACGGCAGTTGGATGTTCCTTGGCGGGTTGTTGACGACACTGGAGCTGGAGCAGCCCAAAGACGAACGACGCGAGCCCGACCACTGCGGCAGTTGTACCCGTTGCATTGATGCATGCCCGACTGGCGCTATCACCCCTTACAGCGTTGATGCACGAAGGTGCATTAGTTATCTGACGATCGAGCACAAGGGCACGATCGAACCCGATCTCGCTGAGCATCTTGACGGGTGGATATTTGGGTGCGATGTGTGCCAGGAGGTTTGCCCGCACAACTCGCCGCGAGCGACAAGGAGTGACGGTACGCGCACGGCAGTACCCGTGCGTGCCGAGTACGCGCCTCGCCGCGGGAGCTTTGATCTCCTCGAAGTGCTCGGCTGGGATGAGGCAACCCGCCGAAGCCGGTTCACGACAAGCGCGATGAAACGGGCGACGCTCGCACAAATGAAGCGGAATGCAATCCTGCTTGCGGGGAGATTTGTACCGACTTGCAAACGGGAGGAGTTTCGGTGTCGTCTGGTAGATATCGCGTGGGATGCCAACGAGCCCGCCATGGTGCGGCAGGCTGCGAGAGGGGTTCTTGCCAGGTGCCTCTGATGCGCATTCCGAAAGACTCGTGCAGAGGAGGAATACGCATCCCGTTTCATCCTCGTGCGTTTCTACGAGCCCCGAGCGCAAGCTCGGGTTTATGGTTGGCCATCTGCGACACGCATAGAATACAGATTCGACTTCGAATCTGCGCGTTGATTTCCGAAGCGTTGAGCCGGTTTCCCTGGGTTGCGTGTGTTGTGCATCGTCGTTTTGTGTGCCACGGCTCTGTGAGCCGTGCTCTGTTTCTCCCTCTCCTCCCATGCTCAATGCATCCAGATCCACCCGCGCCACCGTACGGCCGACACGGCCGCGGCACACAACCGAACAGGACGAAGCGGGAACAACCAATGCGCAAAAACTTGGTGGAATCCGTATAACCCTGTGCTCGCGCACAGGGCTCGTAGAGACATCTGCGAACTCTTTGCAGGCCGTACTACTTTTGCCGCACCGCAAGCCTCGCCAGCAGCACAACCCCCAGCCCCGGCACCAGATAAAGCTCTTCGAGCATGATGAACCCCATCCAATAGAAGGGGGCCGCGATGCCCACGGCTGCGCACCAGACGAGGAGCTTGCGACGCCCCCGCGCCCCCGCGAGCCCGGCGTGCCCATCGCGAGTGGGAATCATACAGAGCCAGACATACGCCGGGAAGACAAGGCCATAGAACGAGAGGAATATGCGGTAGTACAACTCGGGCGATCCGGGAGCTGCGTTGAACGCCGGGAGGTCGGGCCAATATGAAAGCGCAGCCGACCCAAAGAAGACAGCCGCCATCGTAAGCCCCGTCACAATCCACGGCCAGCGTTGGCTCGGACGCATCCGGCCAAGCTCTCGCAGATGGACGAGTGCGGTGAAGGTAAGCTGGGCACCGATATGCAGGAAGATCACGCCTCGGAGAGTTTGCGAACGCTGCACGCTCTCGATCAGCCTCTCGATATCTCCGCCATAGGCAAGGGTGAAGAGGATCATCGGGAGGAAGAAAACGACAAACCCCAGCGTAAATGCCACCTTTCGGCTACGGTCGTGGAGCATCTCGGCAGCACGCAGGAAGGTCGGGTCGAGGTAGGGGCAGAGCGCAAACCCGAACGCACAGACCGGCGCGAGCCAGAGCAGGTCAATCGGTGGTGCGTCAGTTGTCGGCAGTGCGAGCGACCCCGCACGCCACGCCATCACCGCGCACCCTGCCGAGAACACAAAGACCCCGGCTGCCAGCCAGCGGGCACGATTGGCAGCCGGGACGAGCAACCCTGCCGCCACCAGCACCAGCAATACGCCCGACCCGGCTTGCAGGAAGCCCGCCCAGTTGAGCAGCACGCCGAGGAAGTACGCCTGGAAAACGACCGTGACGATTGCAAACGCACGCACCACGCTCTGGTGTTTTTCAAGCAGCGCCCTCGGCGAGTGGCGGCCGCTGAGCACCCATCCCATCGCGGCTGCCCCGATGACATTGGGCACTGCGAATATCACAAAGCCCCAGACACCAAAGTCCCGCGCAAGGAGTGCGGGTAAAAACATCCCGATGCACCATGTCCACGAGCAGGCGAGGTAGAGCGCCCAGCCGAGGGTTGTCCAGAAGGAGACGGGTCTTTCGTGGGAGGGATGGGTCACGGCAAATGGGTCGCGGCAAAAAAAGCCTACTTGAGCCGCCCCCGGCTCGGCTGGTGCTTTTTGGGCGTGATGTGGAAGGTTGCGATGCACTGTCCCACTCGGCGTTCCTTTGAGCCCGGTTTGGTGATCGCCTGGACGATCTTAATCTCGAGGACCGCGTTGAACTCGCCGCCCGCTTTGACTTGTGCCTCGAGGTCTTCCCGTGGCGTGATGCGGTAGATCGCCGGCCCCAGGCAGGGGCGGAGAAACTTGTACTCGAGGTGCT
>JAJRZG010000290.1 GCA_024275365.1 Planctomycetota bacterium
AGCTTGGGGTCGAAGTCTGTCGGGAACCGCTGGCGGTACTTGCTGAGCTTCATGCCCTGGCGGCTGAAGGCCTTGAGGATCGCCCGGCAGGCGTAGGTCGAGAACTTGTACCCACGCCCAGCATCGAACTTATCGACCGCCCGGAGCAGGGCCATGTTGCCCTCACTCACCAGATCGGCAAAGTCGACCTCACTCATGCGGGTCCGTTTGGCCATCGCCAGCACCAGCGCGAGGTTGGTCTCCGCGATCTGCTCGCGGATGACCTCCGCCCGGCGGTGCCAGATGAGCAAGAGCTCCGCCTGTTCAGGCGTTGGCAGGCGAGCGGGGTTGGCCCAGATCTCCTGCTGGAGTTTCCACACCCGGTACCGGGCGTAGTTGAACTGATAGAACAGCACCCGCTCTTCAGCACCGGTCAAGATCACCTGCTGAGAGCTTTTGACCGTTCGTGTGCTGCGAGAGCCCGAGAGGTCGTCCATCACCGGGTGGTACCAGGTGGTGTCCGGCTTCTGGATGTCGGGAGCCTCGTCGTAGATCGCGTCCTCAGCAGCCTTCTCATAAAAAGCGGGGCTGTCAATGAAGTCCTGCACGCCGCTGAGCTTGAGCTTGAGGAGCCGTTCGTCTTCGAGACTCAGGCGTTTGCTCGTCACGCTTCGGCCATCGGTCGAAGGGGCAAGCGAAGCCAGCCCGACCCGGTGCCTGCGCCGGACCTGCTCGAGTGGAGTGAGCTTTCGTTTTTCTCTGACCTGCTTCATCCGCTGCTTCCTTGCCGTACTCGGCGACAATTTCCACCGTCCTGGATTTGGTCCCGGGTTGCTCCCGGGGGACAGCCCCCACGGCCGCCCTGGCTCTTTTCTCGCTCACTGCCACCAGCATACCACGCCGATGACCTTTTTTACAATCACGGAGCCATACAGACACCGTACCGCCCTGTCCGGTGTAGTGTCTTTCGAGCCCGACACACTTACTATTCCGAACCACCCCGGGTTCATTTTCTGCCCAGAGCGGGGAGAATCGATCAAGGTCGATTGCCCACACATGGCGGACTGATGGAATGAGCCCGCTCTTTCCGTTGTTTGCATCCGTGCCCGTCGCAGTCTTCGCCAACGCAGTTTGGAACCCACTCTCAGCGGTCCCGAGGCTGTCTGAAAGACCACGCCGAAACCATACACACAAAACCGGTTTCGGCACCACGCCTGAGAAGAGCCTGCTTCCGTGCAGGTCAGTTCCGGGCCGACTAGCTTACCTAGAATCGGGCTGGACGCAAGTCCTACGCCTGATTTTCATGATATGTTCCACAATTGGCCTTTGTTCACCACCTTCAAGGAGACTGATATGCCTTTCCAACTCCCCCAGCTTCCCTATTCTTACGACGCGCTCGAACCCGCGATTGATTCCCGGACGATGGAGATCCATCACGGAAAGCACCACCAGGCCTACATCAACAACGCCAACGCAGCCCTCGAGGGTACCAAGTGGGCCGACGCGAGCCCGTGCGAAGTCCTAGCCGATCTCGATGCTATTCCTGACAATATCCGAACAGCAGTCCGTAACAATGTGGGTGGTCATGCGAACCACTCCCTCTTCTGGCAGATCATGGCACCGGCGGGCCAAGGTGGTGGGGGTGAGCCCACCGGGGCATTGGCCGCTGAAATAAACCAGACCTTTGGGTCATTCGAGTCATTCAAAGAGCAGTTCGCCAAGGCGGCTGCCACACGCTTTGGTAGTGGCTGGGCGTGGCTTGGTTTCGACGAACACGGCAAAATGCATGTCGGGAGCACCGCAAATCAAGATTCGCCCTGTCTTTTTGGGCACACACCGATTCTCGGACTTGATGTGTGGGAGCACGCCTATTACCTGAACTATCAGAACCGCCGACCTGAGTATGTTGGAGCGTTCTGGAGTGTGGTCAACTGGGGCAAGGTCACAGAGCTCTACGAGAAGTGCAAGGGCTGAGGGTACTGGATCAGAAGACCAACCCCGTGAATGAGGAATTTGGTCTTCCTGAGCGTGGGGGTGTGTGTCGTTCCGAGCCCGGGACTTCAGTCCCGGGTCTCTGCGCGTGACCAACCACCCCCGACTGAAGTCGGGGGCTCGGAATGGTGCGTATCGGAATGGTGCGTCCAGGCAGGAACTGGAACTCTCACTCCCCGGTTCCAGTCTGTCTCGGGGTCTTGTCGATGAATGCGGGGTTCCTGCATCCCCATGAGGAGAATCCACCATGCTCACAACCGCACTCCCCCCGATCCGGCTGGCTCTCACTCTCCTCGTGCTTGCGTTGGCAAGTGTCCCGGTCTGCGCCCAGCCCGAGCTCTCGGATACGGAGATCACCCTCCCCGCGGTGGGGCTGCACACCACGCTGCCGGTAGGGGCGACGCGGTCGAGCTATCAGATCGCGGGCCGGGGGACCGACCGGATCACACTGCCGGGGGTTGCAGCCCTAGTCAACCTGTCTGACCGTCAGCTGACCCAGACCCAGACGCTCAAAGAGGTGGCAGACTCGATCATCCGCGACCTCCTGGCCTCGGTGTCATCGCTCAATGTCGATCCCTCAGCCCCCTCCGAAACCAGGCCCGGGCTCCAGACTGCCAAGGGCAGGCTGCTCAGCCGTGAGACGCGAGATATCAACGGCTGGCATGCCGAGGTTTTTTATATCCAGATCGCAAGCGTCGGCAGTGAGGACTCGGCGTTGGGGTATGCGGTCTTCATGCCAACAGGCAACACAGTTGCGCTGTTTGAGCTGAAAACGACGGTCAGTGAGTTTGACAGGGCCAAGCCCTATTTCGAGCTGATGGTCAACGCAACACGGATCGTGGACCCGGCACAAGCCAGCGCACAGCGAGCACTCGGGGTCGAGGCGGGGCTCGCGTTCTTTCAATCGCTGACCGCAGACGACTTCGAGGCCACGATCAAAAAGCTCGGGGATGACTGGAGATTTGAGCGGTTCTACCAGGCGTCGCCAACGGGGTCGGACAGCGAGGGAACAGAGTTAGGGTACATGCGGACGCGGTTTCTGACGGGCACCCGGGGTGATCTCAAGACCGGGTCGGATCGGGGCAGTTCGGGGCCGGGGGATCGGCAGAAGGGGTACCTGGTCTTTCAAGAAGCACGGATTCTCAATGACGATCAGATCGTCGATATCGCAGCTCGATATTTCGTCAGCCCTGATCGGAGCCAGGAGAGCTGGACGATCCGGCAATCAGTCAAGTCGGTGAAAGACCCCAAGGCACGGGCAAGCAGCGTGGTGGTTGAGACGGGGGTGCGGAACCGATCGGACCTGACGATCTCTCGGGTCTCTGGCGGGGGGCCCATCCAGACCCTGACGCCCGCGATCGAAGGGGTCGGGTATGTGAGTCGGGCTGAGGTCCTGCTCTTGCCCTACCTGCTTATGCAGAAGGGATCCGCGGGGGACTACCGGTTTTATGCGTTTAACCAACAGGCTGACAGAGTGACGCTGCGGGTCAACACGCTCGAAGCGCCGACCCCCGAACGCCCGACATGGAAGCACACCTCGAGTCCCAGCGAGGGCAGCCTTGGACAAACAGCGTTCTATACCAGCAATATGGAGCTGGTGCGGGCTGAGCAGGGCGATGACCAGGTGTGGGAGCCGATCACGCTGCGACGGCTCTATGACCTGTGGACAGAGAAGGGGTTGCCTTTGCAGTGAATGGGTAAGGGGGTGTGGGGGTGAGTTCTTTGTCACGGCAGGTGGCACCGACCATTCCAAACAGGATAGCACCACCCCCGTGTCACCGTGCCACAGCTTCTACCGCGTGTCTTGTCGCCTTCGCGCACCGGGTCGTTCGCGTTCGATGCGGTCGGCCTCGTGGGCCATCTTGTCGAGCCCCTCGGCCCCTGCCCGCTCGGCAGCCGGGAAGAGTTCGCGTTCTTCCCACCGGATGTGTTCTTCGAGCATCGTGGCCGTCTCGCGGAGCCACTCGGCAGACGGAGCACACCCGGCGCTATCGGCCATTTTGATGTGCCGTTCGAGTGCCCGGTGTTCCTCGATAAGGCGGGCCATATCGCTGTCTTTGAGGTGGGGGCCAAGCAGAGACTCTTCATCGGCAAAGTGCCCTTTGAGTTCGCCCTCCCAGGCTTCACGCAGCAACCCGACGGTTGCTTGTCTGGCAGGCTCGTCAGCATCGGCAGCCTCTCGCAGGCGGCGGACCAGGACCAGGCCGCCAAAGTGTTCTCGGCTCAGTGGCTGGAGCGTCGGGTGCCGTTTGAGAGGCGGGTTGACGAACCGTGATTCGGGTGTGTCGGGTGTCGAGTCGTTCATAACAATGCCACCTTTCCAAGTGCCTCGGCAAACTGTGCCCACCGTTGTTCGAGCGTCCCGGTGTACCCGATGCTGATGCGGACGAGCCCCGGTTTGATCCCCGCGGCTTCGAGGTCTTCCTCGCTCATCTCGCTCGAAGTCGAACTCGCAGAGCACGACATGAGCGTGTCAAAGTATCCGAGACTGACCGCCTGGAACCCGAAACGGTGCGTGTTTTGCAGCTCATCCATAAGCTCAAAGGCTTTGTCGCGTGAGCCGGTATCAAGGGCAAACACCCCCCCGAAGCCGTAGCCCTCGTTGGCGAGGGTGCGGAAGAGGTCGTGCCCCGGGTGGTCGGGCAGCCCCGGATAGACCACATTGAGATTGCGTTCTGCCATCCTCTCGGCAAAGGCCTGAGCCCGGCGTGAGTGCTCGGCCATGCGCAGCCCCAGGTGGGGCAGGCGGAGCGAGAGGGCAGCGGCGACGGAGGGGTCCATCGTCGGCCCGAGCAGCATCAGAGCCCCCATGTGCAGGTCCATCATGCTCATGATGAACTTCTGGCTCGCGCAGACCGTCCCGGCGATGTGGTCTGAAGCGCCGCCGAGGAACTTGGTCATGCTGTGGACGACGACATCGGCCCCGAGCTGCGCAGGCGAGATGAGCATGGGGGTGAAGGTGTTATCGACGATGAGCTGCGAGCCGTTTGCGTGGGCAATCTCAGCGATTGTGGGGATATCAGCGACCACCAGCGTCGGGTTGGCGAGGCTCTCGCAGAAGATAACTTTGGTGTTCTTCCGCATCGCACCGGCGAGTGCCTCGTGGTCGGCAATATTAACGAAAGTAGTCTCGATCCCGTTTTTTGCAGGGAGAAACTCTTTGAGCAGGGCGTGCGTCCCGCCATAGATCGTGTCGCCCGAGACGATGTGATCGCCGGGCTCGCAGAGCTGGATGATGGCTGCTGCGATCGCGCTGAGGCCGCTTGCGGTGCAGTAGGCAGCCTCGGTGCCTTCAAGGGCAGCGAGGTACCGCCCGAGGACATAGACGGTGGGGTTGAAGTGGCGGCCGTAGAGGTAGCACCCGCCCTGATCCGGCCCTCGCTGGCCCTGGAAGATTTCGGGCATGACTTCAGCGTCGAGGACGGTAAAGGTGGTCGAGGCCTCGATGGACATATTGACCCCGCCATGCTCGCCAAACTCGTGGCGGACCTGGGCCAAGGAGCGTTGGGGGTCAAATGTCATGGCGGACTCCTCTATCCCATGTTGATCCTACGCAGACTCAAGCGCGCGGTACGGGAGGGTGACAGAGCGAGACTCATCAGAGCCAAGGCACACGCACGCGGCTGGTCGAGCCCCGCCCTGAGGGGGAGGGAAAATCCTGGGTGTGGGGGTGGTAATACTGCCTCTCGAACCCTCGCAATCGGGCAGCAACAACCACCCATCCCGAAATAGACCCCGCCGACGGTTTGACAACGGCTGGAAGGGCCGTAGGCTTCTGGGCTCCACGCGTTCGGTGTGGGGTACTTGTGGGCTCTGCCCGCATCGGTGGAAGTGCTGCTCCCAGGCCTCAGGGCATGGGAGTGGCAAGCCCGTCCAACGGGTTGAAAATATGTTTCGACGGCTCGTGTGTTGCGAGCCGTGGGGGGTTGTCCCCCGAGAGTTTTGTGTCGATTGAGGCTTGCTCGCAAGCCGGTGCAGAGGTGATGGATGACTGGTGGCCGGATCAGAATCAGGATGGAGGCCTACGACCATCTGGCGCTCGACGCGTCAGCCCGGGAGATCGTGGACCACGCCAAACGCACCAACGCGAAGGTCTGTGGCCCCGTGCCGCTGCCGACGCGGATCGAGCGGTACACGGTGCTTCGTGGCCCGTTTATCGACAAGAAAAGCCGCGAGCAGTTCGAGATCCGGACGCACAAGAGGATCATCGATATCGTCGAGCCCAACGCCCGTACCGTCGAGGCGTTGAACCGATTGGTGGTTCCTGCAGGTGTCTTTGTGAGGATCAAGGCCTGAGTTTTTCAAGGGTCGTCCGCTTCTGGCGTGCGGCCCTTTGTGTTGTATAGAGAGCCCCTCGCGCAAGCGAGGGAAAGGTAAAGCGAATAAAGAAGTCTTCCTCTGCCCGCTCGCTGCGGCACCAGGGCACGAAGCACAGGTGAGTTGAGTTATGGCGATCACGCTGCTAGGCAAAAAACTCGGGATGACACGGGTCTTCAGCGAGGACGGGAAAGACAGCATCCCTGTCACCGTCATCGAGATGAACCCGTGTGTTGTCACGCAGGTCCGCACAGAAGAGACCGACGGCTATTGTGCTGTCCAGATCGGGTGGGGCGAGATGAAGGCTCGCAACTCGACCTTCCAGATGATCGGGCACGATGCGAAAGCCGGGACAAGCCCCAAGCGGAACCATCTCGAGACCCGTCTCGACGACACCGCGGGGTATGAACTCGGCCAAGAGGTCGGGCTCGACAACTTCGAGGGGGCAACCTTTGTCGATGTCAGCGGCATCAGCAAGGGCAAGGGCTTTGCTGGCGGCATGAAGAAGTGGGGCTTTAAGGGCCAACTCGCGACCCACGGCGTTGAGCGGAAGCACCGTTCACCCGGGTCGATCGGTGGCCACGCCAACAACGC
>JAJRZG010000291.1 GCA_024275365.1 Planctomycetota bacterium
GTGTTGTCGGGGAGGTTGGCGAGGACGACTGCGCCTGCGCCGATGGTGCAGTGAGCGCCGATGCGGACGCCGGGGAGGATGATTGCGCCGAGGCCGATGAGGGTGTGTGAGCCGATGGTGACATTGCCTGCAAGGGTGGCGCGGGGGGCGATGTGGCAGTTGGCGGCGATGCGGCAGTCGTGCTCGATGATTGCGCCGGTGTTGATGATGGCGTGGGGAGCAATTGCGGCTCGGCTGTGGATGACTGCGGCGGGGGCGACGAAGACGCCGGGGGCGAGTGAGGCGGTTGGGGAGATGGTGGTGGTCGGGTGGATGACTGTCGCGGGCTGGGCATCGAGGCTGGCGAGGCGTTCGAGGATGGCGGCTCGGGCTGTGATGTCGCCGAGGCAGAGGAGCCAGGGGGAGGTGAGGTTGGTGAGGTTGTGCAGTGGGCCGAGGTGTGGGACGGGGTCGGGCTTGCTTGCAGCGGCGCAGTGGGGGTCGTCGTCATAGAGGCCGATTGGGGTGAGGTTGGCCGCTCGGGCTGCCTCGGCGATGACGACTGCGTGTCCGCCGCCGCCGATGAGTGTGATGTTGTGGGTGGTTGGCATGGGTGAGGGGGTATCGATCGGTTATGTGATTCAGTCGAAGGCAATCCGACGCTTGGCACGCTCAGTATCGGCGTCTGTGGATGATACAGAGATTTCGACGCGCAAAGAAACCGCCGGACCTGGATGGGTCCGACGGATTGAGGTTTTTTATGCGGTTGTCTGGCGGGCTTATCGCCGACGGCGGCGGAAGGCTGCGAGACCTGCGAGACCAGCGAGCCCCAGGGTGCCGGGTGCGGGGATCACAAACTCTGCAAAGCGGGCGCTGACCCCGGTGATGGACGCGGTAATCGCTCCGGAGTTGGGGTCAAGGACATAGACGCCGCTGCTGTCGGTAAAGAGGATGTTGCCGTTGCCGAGTTCCAGAACGCCTCGGACCGAGCTGTCGACATCCCAATAGTTGATCTGGTTCCCGGCATTGTCATACTCGTAGATACCCGAGGGCGAGCCGAAGCCGCCGGCGAGGATGTTACCCATTGAGGTGCGGGTCATCTGCTCGGGGAAGTTGATGCCTGTGGAGCCATCAGAGTCGTGGAAGTTGGAGACGAAGGCACCGTCGCGGGTGTAGGTATCGATTTCATTTTCGGCGATGTCGTTGATGAGGAGGTTGCCGAAGTAATCGAGGACATCAAAGGGGTTTCCTGCCCCGTTGCTGCCTGTGATGAAGAAGCCGTTGATGGTTTCTGTACCGACATCGATGGTGACGATGCCTTGGCCCGGGGCACCATTGTTGGAGCCTGCGTTTGTCACATAGACGGTGTTGCCCACCCACTCGATACCTCGGATATTGTCGAGGCCGCCGGTGATGGTGCCGAGTTGCGTGGAGCCGTCGATGGAGTAGCGGAAGATGGAGTCTGCGACCTGGTCGCTGATCCAGATTTCTTCGCCAACCTGGACGGCGTTGATGGGTGTCATGCCCCCTGCCGGGACGAGGTCGATGAAGTTGCTGTTCATGAGTGAGCCATCGAATGAATCGAACAGCATGACCCGGTCGTTTGTGGAATCGGGGACCATGATGTTGCCATCAGAAATAGTGCGGGACTGCGCTGAGGCGAATCCTGCGGCAAGCCCAACCACAGTGGATAACACAAAAGTACGCATCATGATTTCTCTCCTCTCAATGCCGAGGCATTGCTTCCTCTTTTGAACCCCACACACTCTCTGCCTCCCAGTGGGAAAGTGTGCGTACGGGGAATGTCTCAGAACTGAACATATCGCATAAGTCCATTCAATCCAAGGGTTTAGGTGAATAATCACGGATATCGGTCCTGATTTGTGGACTATTCTTTGTGTATGGAACACGCACGGGTTGTTTTCGTCCGATATCTCAACACCAGGCCTTTGGTGGAGGGTTTAGAGGCGGTGTCTGGAGTGGAGATGGTTGCGGCTGCGCCTTCGCATATTGCGGGGATGGTCAGGGCTGGCCAGGCGGATATTGGGCTTGCTTCGATCGTGGACGCGGTGGGTTGTGGGGATGAGGGTGAGCCTCTGGCAGTGCTGCCGGTGGGGATGATCGGGAGTGATGGGGCGACACTGACGGTGCGGCTGTACTCGGCGGTGCCGCTGGATGAGATCGAACAGTTGCACGCCGATACGGAGAGCCATACTTCGGTGGCGTTGTGTCAGGTGGTGCTTGATCGGGTGTATGGACGGTTGCCGAAGGTTGTGGCGTTTGATGCCCGGGAGCGGGTGTCGGTGTCTGGACCTGTGGAGTGGCCAAGCGCGATGCTTTTGATCGGGGACAAGGTGGTGACGGATTCACCGCCGGCGGTTCGGTATCCGTATCAGTTGGATCTTGGTGAGGCGTGGAAGGAGTTGACGGGGCTGCCGTTTGTGTATGCGGCGTGGATGTGCCGGGCTTCGGAGGCTGGGTCTGGCAAGATCGCTGCGCTGGCGGCGGTGCTTGATCGACAGTTGCGGCACAACCTGACTCGGCTGGATTGGATCGTCGAGCAGCGGGCGGGTGAGCATCTCTGGCCGAAGGACATGGCGAGGCAGTATGTGGGGGAGTTGCTGCGGTATCGGCTTGGGGAGGCGGAGATGGCGGCGGCGGGGAGGTTTTTGCGGGAGGCAGCGAGGCTGGGGCTTGTTGGTAATCGGGAGATTGAGTGGGTGGATTGGCGGCGGGTGTTGACGGGGGGTGAGGAAGTCTTGGTTGTGTGAGTGGGGGGTGATACGGATCACGAAAAATTTGTGTGCGTCTTTACGAGCCCTGGGCGCAAGCACAGGGTTGGTTTTTCCTGTACATATCGACCATTCGTGATCCCGAGCTTGCGCTCGGGGCTCGTAGAGACGCACGAGATCGTCTCACAATGCGGATAAAAGGCACCCTCCCCCCAGCCCCCTCCCGCGGGGCGCGGGAGGGGGAGCAGGAGCATGGCGGGCGAGACGCCCGCCCCACTGGGTAGTACCTCACTGGGATATTCTGTATCCGTGCCGCCGTTGCCGAGGATATATACGAGGGTGTTGGTTGAACTCGCTGAGGAGTTGCGGTTTGCACCTCGGGGGGCGCTGTTGCGGGATATTGCTCGGGCTGAGGGGTTGGCGGGGGAGATCGAGGCGGGGCTGCAATATCCGGCGGACTGGGTGGTGTTTCGAGTGACGGGGTATCGGCCTGAGATGGACGATCCGGCGTTGATCCCGGGGGAGGCGTTGCTTGGGGATTTGTCGTCTTTGGTCGAGCGGCTGTGTGATACGGCGGGGTTGACGGTTGAGGATTTGGATTGTGAGGGAGAGGGAGGAAAGGCACCCTCCCCCCAACCCCCTCCCGCGGGGCGCGGGAGGGGGAGCCGGAGTTGGAGCGGGAGCATGGCGGGCGAGATGCCCGCCCCACTGGACTGTGAGAAGCCTTACGAAACGGCTGACGAGTTGGCAGCCCGGTGGGGGGTGAGCCGAAAGACGATCAGCAGGTGGCGGCGGCGGGGGTTGATCGCGCGGCGGGTGCATGAGGCTGACGGGACGACGCGGCTTGTGGTAACGGCTGAGGCATCGGCGGTGTTTGCTGCGCGGCATGGGGGTGTGCTTGCCAAGGCTGCGGGGTTTTCGCGGATTAAACCGGTAGTCGAGGCGGCGATCGTGCGTCGGGCGCGGCGGTATCACGGCTCGCTTGGCTTGCCGATGACGCAGGTGGCGGAGCGGTTGGGGCAGAAGTATGGGCGGTCGAGCGGGGCGGTGCGGCAGGTGTTGTTGCGGCACGATGCTGGGGCGGCTGGGCGGGGGGAGGAGCCGATCTTTGGGGAGCCCAAGGCACTACCCGTGCGCACGCAGCGGGTGATCGAACGGGCGTGGCAGCGAGGGATCGAGCCGGGCGAACTGATGAAGCGGTATGGGCGTTCGCGGTCGGGGATACACCGGATCGTCAACGAGCAGCGGTTGCGGCGGCTGCGGGGGCTCGACCTTGGGCACATCGCGGAGAAGGCTGTCGGGTTGGATGATGGTGCGATTGAGAAGGTGCTTGGGGCACCGCCGGTGTTGGGGGTTGAGGGGGTTGAGGTGCCGCGGGACATGCGGGAACTTGTGGCGTTGATGCGCGAACGGGTGGTGCCTGTGGGTGTTGAGGAGCGGGCGTGGGCGCGGGCAGAGCAGGTGTTGCGGGCGCGGGCTGCGGGGTTGATCGGGTCTATAGGGGGCGGGTTTCCTGAGGCGCGGGTGATTGATCGGGCGGAGACGGATCTGCGGTGGGCGGCGCAGCTGCGGGCTGCGCTTGGGCGGGTGCAGTTGCACCTGGTGCTTGAGACGCTGGAGACGACACTTGGGATCGAGCTTGACCACATGCGGGGGAAGGATGCGCGGGTGTTTGCAGAAGCGGGGCTTGGCGCACTGCGGGAAGGGGTCGATGCGTTTGACCCGTGGACGCGGGGTCGGTTGGCATCGCCGGTGGGGTTGGCGGCGGCTCGGGTGCGGGCAGCAGTGCCCGAGCGCAGGTTGGATGAGGGTTTGGCAGGTGGGAAGAAGCGGGCACAAGTTCGGATGCTTGGGGGGACGGCGGCTCCTGATTGGCCGTTGTGTGTGTCGCCTTGGGTTGGCGGGTTGCGGGCGGATGGGCGGTTTGAGGGAGTGCTTGGTGAGATTGGATCGGAACTCGGGGCGGTTTTGGCTGAGCGGTTTGGATTGGGGGGGGAGCGGCCTCGGACCTTGGCGGAGGTTGCTGAGGCGCGGGGGTTGCTGGTGATGCAGGCGGGACGGCTGGAGAGGTTGGCGGTGCGGGCGGGGCTGGTGGCGGCGCGGGGGATGTCTGTGTGAGAGAGTGCCTCGATCAGGTTCTCTTTCAGAAGGAGAAGCAAAAAGACACCCTCCCCCCAACCCCCTCCCGCGGGGCGCGTGAGGGGGAGGGGGAGCATGGCGGGCGAGACGCCCGCCTCACTGAAAATCTGTGTGGTGTTACGATGGGGGTATGAGTGAAGTGGTATATACGCGAGCGGATATTGAGCGGGTTGAGCCGATTGTGGGGATGGAGGTGCATGTCGAGCTTGGGACGCGGAGCAAGATGTTTTCGCGGGCACCAAACCCGGCGTATGGCTGGCGAGACACCCACACCACTGGGGAGGAAGAGCATGGCGGGCGAGACGCCCGCCCCACTGGAGACGAGGGGGAGGTGGTGCCGAACTCTCTGGTGGACCCGGTGGTGTTGGCGTTGCCGGGGGCGTTGCCTTTGATGAACCGGGCGGCTGTGGAGATGTCGATGTTGGTGGGGCTTGCGCTTGGGTGCGAGATTGCGCCGGTGAGCCGATGGGACCGGAAGAGTTACTTTTATCCTGACCTGCCCAAGGCGTATCAGATCAGCCAGTACGACTTGCCTTTGTGCTTTGATGGGGTGGTGGAGGTACCGGGGCTTGATGCGCGGGGTGGGTTTGATCTTTCGGGGCCTCGGACGAGGGTCGGGATCATCCGTGCACACCTGGAGGAGGATGCGGGGAAGCTGCTGCATGAGGGGGGGGGGGGAGATTCCCTGGTAGATTTGAATCGGGCGGGGACGCCATTGCTTGAGATTGTGACGCAGCCGGACTTTACGAGCGCGGGGCAGTGTGTTGCGTTTGCGAAGCTGCTGCGGATGGTGTGTCGGTCTTTGGGGGTGACTGAGGGGGTCATGCAGCGGGGGCACATGCGATTTGAGCCGAATGTCAACTGCCGGATGCATCTGCGGGATGGGCGGGTGGTGACGACACCGATTGTGGAGGTGAAGAACCTCAACTCGTTCCGGGCATTGGGGGAGGTTGTTGAGTATGAGTTGCGCGAGCAGCCGGGGCGGTGGCTGGCGGATGGGCGGGAGATGGGCGCGGGTGCCAAGAGCACGCGCGGGTGGGATGTTGATCGCGGTGTGACGGTCATGCAGCGGGAGAAGGAGGACGCGCACGACTATCGGTATTTCCCGGACCCGGATTTGCCGGTGGTGTATGTCGATGCGGGATGGCGGGAGCGTGTGCGGGAGGGGGTGGGAGAGTTGCCGTTGGCGCGGATGGATCGATATGTGGATAAAGCGGGGGTGACGGCGGCTGAGGCGGCGGCACTGGTCGAAGAGTGCGGGACTGCCGAGTTGTATGACCGGATGGTGGACGAGTTGGTGGCGGAGGGGCGCAGCCGAGGGGCGGTGGCGAGGCGGGCGGCGAATCTGCTGTTGCAGGCGGGGATGCGGCTGGCGAACGAGCGGGGGGTGTCGGTGGATGCGCTTGGGTTTACAGCAGCTCAGGGGGCAGCGATCGTGCGGCTTCGGGAGGAGGGGGAGATCAGCGCCAACGCGATGGACGAACTGCTCGGGCTCTGCTGTGATGATACGGCTGGGGATGTGCGCGCGCTTGCGGCAAGGCGGGGGTTGTTGCTCACACGGGATGATGAGCAGCTTATGCGGTGGTGTGATGCAGTGATCGCTGAGCAAGAGGCGGTGGCAGCGGAGGTGCGCGGGGGGAATCTGAAGGCTGTGGGTCGGCTGATCGGGGCTGTGGTTGGGAAGGCGGGTGAGGCTGGGGGGACGGTGGATGCCAAGGCGGTACGGGCGGTGCTGCTTGAAAGACTGGGGCAGGGGTCGTGAGGAACAGGCTGCGGGTTTGATGCGGACCTGCTCTGGAACGGCTGGGTGTATCTGCTCTGTGCGATGGGGGACTGGACCTGTAGGTATGTGGTTCCCCGCATAAAGCCTTGGTTTTGGGGCGTGTCTTTGGCTGGGTGGTTTCTGGTTTTTCGTTGCCTGGGTGCGGGGGCATCTGATAGGGTGTAGGCATGGAGGATGTCAAGATGCTCCGTTTTCTTACCGTGTCGTTACTCTCGGTGTCGGCGTGCTTTGCTGGTTTTGCCACGGGGCAGGTGGGCGGTTCGGCTGCGGGGTTTGTTGCTGGCAGTTCGGCGGCCCAGGTCTCAGAGCCGATGTGGGTGTTTTTCAGGGACAAGGGGTTTGCAGATGGAGATTCGGAACGGGCGGCGGTTGCGGCGCTTGAGACGACCTATAACCAGCGAGCGGTGCGGCGGCGGATGATGCGTCGGACAGCACCGGGGCTCTTTGATGCGCGCGATCTGCCGGTGAGTGAACTCTACATTCAGGAGATTGAGTCGCTGGTCGGTGAGATTCGTATCCGCAGTCGATGGCTGAACGCGGTGAGTCTTGAGGCTGATGCAGATGCACTTGAGGCGATCGAGGCACTTGCGTTCGTAGTGCATGTCGAGCCGGTGCGGCGTGGTCGGCGTGTGGAGCCCGCGGGGACGGAGATTATTGACGGCGGCGATTCGGGGCGGTCTTTTTATGGGTGGGCTGATGAGCAGCTTGCGCAGATCGGGCTTCTCGAACTGCACGGGCAGGGGTATACCGGCGAGGGCGTGGTCATTGGTATTCTGGACACGGGGTTTTATCGTGCCCACGAGGCGTTTCATAACCCGGACAATCCGTTGCCGGTGGTTGCGGAGTGGGACTTTGTCAATAACGACGGGGACACCTCGATCGAGGCGGGTGATGACGGAGGGCAGCACGCGCATGGGACGATGATCCTTGGAACGATCCGGGGGTATTCACCGAATACCTATGTCGGCGGAGCGTACAACGCGTCGGTCATCTTGTGCAAAACCGAGGACATCACCAGCGAGACGCAGATCGAAGAGGATTATTATGTCGCGGGGCTTGAGTTTATTGAGGCCAATGGCGGCGATCTTGCGACCAGCTCGCTTGGGTATATCGACTGGTACAGCCAGAATGATCTTGACGGGCAGACTGCGGTGACGACGATTGGGGTGAATGTCGCGACAGCCAACGGTGTGCATTGCTGCACGGCTGCGGGGAACTCGGGGCATGACGGCGATCCGAACACCAGCCACCTCATCGCGCCGGCTGATGCGCTTGAGGTGCTGACTTGCGGGGCGGCGACCAGTGAAGGGTCGATCGCGGGGTTCAGCTCTGACGGGCCGACGGCGGACGGGCGGACCAAGCCCGAGCTGCTTGCGCGGGGGGCAGAGACCTATACCGTGTGGCCCTATGACACGAGCGGGTACACGACCGCGAGCGGGACATCACTCTCGACGCCTCTGGTGGCATCGGCGGTGGCGTGCCTTGTGCAGGCGAGGCCGTGGTGGACACCCGCGACGATGCGGGAGCACCTGTTCAACACCGCGAGCGATTATGTGCAGAATGGGCAGCCGGACCCGCTCAATATCCGTGGGTATGGCATCCTGAATGCGGCGAATGCGTTGGCGGATGATTGTGTTGCTGATATGAATGGGGACGGGGTTGTGAACACACTTGATGTCACGGTGTTTCTCAACTTGTGGGCTGCGCAGGAGCCTCGGGGTGACTTTAATGATGATGGTGTGGTGAACACGCAGGATGTTCTCGCGTTCTTGAATGCGTGGGTTGCTGGGTGTTGAGCACGGGCCGAACGATCACGGCTTTGGGCCTGGTCAGAAACTTTTGAGAAGGAACAAACTCATGCGCTTCATGTCTTTCATTCTGGGTCTCTTTGCTGCGGCGACTGCTGCCCAGCCCGCGGCGACCGGGCCGGTGGTTCGGCTTGATGGGTATCGGGTTGTGCGGGTCGAGATTGAATCGGCTGATGATGTGGAGACGATGCTTGGGTTTGGGGCAGACCAGTGGAGCCATCATATCCCTGTGGGAGGGTCGGCTGACTTTATGATCGCTCCGGAAATGGTTGATGCGCTTGATGGTTCAGGGCTTGTGTATGAGGTTGCGATCGAGAATGTGCAGGAGGCGGTCGATGCGGAGAACGCCCGGCTGCGCGGCGGGGATGGGGGCGGGGCTCGCGGGTGGTTTGCTGACTTCAAGCGGCTCGATGAGATCAACGACTACATGGATGTACTGGCGGCGGGGAGCCCTGACATTGCCGAGGTTGTTGAACTGGGGATGTCGATCCAGGGGCGACCGGTTCGCGGGCTGCGGATTACGAATGATGCATATGGCGAGGCGGCGTGCAAGCCCTCGGTACTCTATAACGCCACGCAGCACGCGCGCGAGTGGATCAGCCCGATGGTGGCGATGTATGCGGCTGACCGGCTGCTTGCGGGGTATGGGGTTGACCAGGCGATGACCGATCTGGTTGATCGGACGGAGATATTGATCGTGCCGGTGGTGAACCCGGACGGATATACCTATACATGGACGACATACCGGTATTGGCGGAAGAACCGCCGGAACAATGGTGGCGGGAGTTACGGGGTTGATCTCAACCGCAACTGGGGGTATGCGTGGGGGAACAACAACGGGTCGTCGGGTGACAAGTGGAGCGATATCTATCGTGGAACGGCACCGTTTTCTGAGCCTGAGACACAGCATTTGCGTGACTGGTCGAACTCGCGTCCGCGGCTTGCGGCTCAGGTTGATTTACATTCGTATGGGCAGTGGGTGCTCTGGCCCTGGGGGTACACGGGTTCTCAGCCGCCGTATGCCCAGACCTTTGCGACGCTTGGGAATGAGATCAGGCAGATCATCCTGAGTGTCCACAACCGGAGTTATACGGCTGGGCAGGCGTACACGCTGCTCTACCCGGTGTCTGGTGGTGCGCTTGATTGGTTCCTGGGGGGGGCTGACGCGATCAACTACACTGTCGAGTTGCGGGGCAGCGACTTTGTGTTGCCACCGAACCAGATTATCCCGAATGGGGAAGAGGTATTCCCGGCTCTTGTTCACTTTGCCCAGTGGGCGCTGGCAAACCGTAGCGCACCGGGTGACTTTAATATGGATGCCAAGATTGACACGCTCGATGTGCTGTCGTTCCTGAATGCGTGGAACAACAACGAGCCTCGCGGCGACTTTAACGGCGACGGCTCGATCAACACGCATGATGTGCTGGCATTTCTGAATGCGTGGAATGCGGGGTGTTAGAGCACCTCGCGTCATGATGTTTCATTGTGTGCCACGGCACTGTGAGCGGTATTCGCTGGCAGTAGTGGGGTCCTCGCGGCCAGAATGGCTGTGGCACACGAGCGGCGTGATGTGCTTTGGTCTTTCTTTACATCGTTGCGCCGTTGGTGCCGAACCGCCACGACCACATATCGGTGGTGAGATCGAAGGTGTAGAGGATGAGCCGGGCGTTGGCATCCTTGGTGCGTGCGCCGACGGTCATTGCGTTTCCGGCTGAGGCTGCTCCGACGGGGAAGTTGACCGGTGATGTTTCTGCCCCGGCGGTGACATCGCTGCTGATCCATCGTCCGGTTTTCGGGGTCCATCGCAGCATGGTGAGGTGGTCGCTGGCATCGAGGCCGAAGATGTTGATCCCGCTGTCGGTTGAGGTGGTGGTGGTGAGTCCTTGGGCGAACGATGTGGTGCTTGTGATTGTGGTGAGGTCGGAGACGGTCCACGAGCTGCCGGGGACCCACCAATAGGCGACGGCGTGGCCTGCGGTGTTGAGGCCGATGATGTTCATGGCCCCCCACGCGGTGACGAATGCGGAGAGCTGTCCGCCGAGGGTTGGGCCATTGAACTGTGTCGTCATGTTGAGCGTGCCCCACTTGGGCATGCCGGGGACCCACCAGTAGACGATGATTTAGCCGTTGTCGTTGAGGCCGGCGAGGTTGAGAGCGCCCCACGGCGCGACCCAACTTGCCAGGCCCCCGGACATGGTTGGGCCGTCGAGGGCGGCTGTGAGGTCGGAGAACTGCCAGTCATCGAGCCCGGGTGCCCACCAGTAGTTGACTGCGTTCCCACGGACATCGAGGCCCCCGATGTGGATGGCGTTCCACTTGGGTTGGTAGACAGTGAGGTCGCCTGTGAGCCCTGGGGCATCGATCTTGGCGGTGAGGTCTCTGACAGTCCATGCGCCGGTGTCGAGGTTTCCATGGAAGACCCAGAGGTGGTGTTGCTCGTCTGTGATGGCGAGATGGACCATGCCATCGGGTGTGCGGTAGGGGGTCATATCGACGGCTCGGCCACGGAAGTTGGTGCGTGCGGAGATATCGACGGTGGTTGTGGTGCCGGTTTCGCTGTTGTAGATGATGGCGACGGGTTGGGCATCGAGGCCGCGGACGAAGGTGACGGTTTTGATGCCCGCTTTGAGCGCGACGATCTGCTCGACCTGGCCTGTGGATGGGAGTGCGCGGAAGCGGAGTACTGTGCCTTGGGCGAACTGGGGGAGGTTGATAGTGAGTGAGCCGTCGGGGCTGAAGACATTTCGGATGATGCGCGAGGGGGCGGTTGTACCGATCGCGGTGGACCAGACCTCGATATCGAAGAGTGCGTCTGCGACGAGGCCTGTGATGGTGACTTTGCCGTCGGTGACATTGCCGCTCTTTGCGCTGCGGTCCTGGATGACATAGACGATGCCTTGGGAGCCATCGGACGCGCCAAAGGCGTGGAGCACAAAGCCTGAGGCAGAGCGCACGGAGAGCTGGCCGTTGATCGGGTCAGGGGAATAGGTGGCAAAGTCGAAGCCGATGCTTGAGTTTTTGCTCCAGTTGGCGATGAGTTCCTGGGTCGCGCGCATGTTGCTTGTGAGGAGGAAGCCCTGGATGGTGTTGCGTCCACGCGGGTTGATGCCGGTGATGAAGTTGAGGTTTTCTGATGCCATGCGGAGGGGCGTGCCGAACTGTCCTGTTGCGATCCCGGACCAGAGCACAGCACTGAATGCTGTTTCGTCTTCAGCGAGTGTGTAGCTCGGGGTGCTGCTTGGGGTACCCCAGTTGTATGTCTGGTCGCTGTAATAGGTCTTTCCTGTCGGCCAGAGCCTGCGGACGGAGCCCCATTCGCCGTTGATGATGGGGCGTCGGTCCTGGGCGAGGTTCATCCATGATGCTGTGACTCTTGCCTGCTCGATCGCGGCGAGCACGGCACGGTCGCTTGAGGGGTTGTTGATGGCTTCGGAGGTACCGAGCGTATAAAAGTGGGGCATGAGAATGTCAAAGTCTCTGCTATAGAACATCGACCGTGCGACCGCGCCCCGCGCCGCTTCGACGACGGTTGCGTTAATCGTGAGGCGTTGTGGGTCGATGGCTCGGGTGTGGCGTGCGAGTTCGCCGACCCAGGCTGCTCGGCGGGTCATCTCGACTGCGCGATCGGCCGATGTATCACCTTCTGCGTTTCTGGTCCACTCTGTTGTGCTCCACTCGTTGAGTATCTCATACCCGAGCACGCGGTCGGCATATGGACTCTCTTGCACCCAGCGCACGACCTCGGTCATGCGGTTTTTGGCGATGGTGAGTGTTGCGGGCTCCTGGAAGAAGTCGTCGATATCGGTGAGTGGGCCACCAAAGTTGGTCGCCCATGGGCCTTCGTTGCCAAAGGCATTACGGTAGTACCATGTCGAGAATGGCGAAAGCACGATGTACATGCCACGGGTGTCGGCCTCGGCAAGGAGGTTGTCAACGAAGGCACGCATATCGGGGTTGTATTGCCCGGTGTTGTGTTCGATCCAGTAGGTGCCTCGCGGGTCGTTGGGCAGGTTTGGGTTGCCTTGGGCTTGAGTGCCTTGCTGCTCGATAAAGACACGCATGATATTGACACCGCGGGCCTGGAGTTCGTCGAAGTAGGCCGAGTATGGCCCCTCGATCGGGACATGATCGGAGAAGTTCTGGTAGACACCGTTGGCGTTGTCCCAGACTTCGCCGGGGAAGAGTTGTCGGGTGTTTGCCCAGCTGAGCCCAAGGTGGTCGCCGACAGCGATGAAGGGGTCACCGGCTTCGGTCATGAGTGATCGTCCCAGTGGTGAGGGGACGAGCCGCAGGCCGCCGCTGGTGTCTTGTGTGGCAGATTGTGTGGTAAATGTCGTCGTCGCCATGTTGCTGAGGTTTCCCGCGGCATCAACGGCGCGGATGGCGACTGTGTAGGTGGTCGAGGGTTGGAGGGTGATGAGGCGGAGGGTTTCGACCTTGCCCGCGAGGCGTGGGGTGTAGCGGTTGGTAAAGACTGAGGCGTTGAGCCAGTCACGATCTGTGGTGATGGAGGACTGGGAGTAGCGGATCTCGTAGGCACTGACATGGCCGAGCCCTGTGCTTGTGCCTGCGGGCGAGGTGAACGCGAGTTGTGTGCTGTAGCCGGTGGTGTTGGTGGTGCTCAGGTCGATGATATCGGCAGGAGCTTCCCCTGCTGCTGCGTCGATGAACATCGCCTCGGCGTAGTTGACCGGGCCTTGGATGCCGGGCTGGGTTGCGTTGAAGCTGCTGTGGACACCGACCATGTGGTCGTCTGGGATGGCATAATCCTGCCAGCGTGTTGGGCTGTTGCGTCGGCTGACGAGGTCACGAGCGCCCCCGGTGTCATCGAGCATGACATCGAAGTTCATGCCCATGGTAAAGCCGTGGGTTGGGGCGGCGATTCCCAGGGAGGACCAGGGCATAAAGAGTTCGCTTGTCCACCCGATGTCGATATCGGTGTCGTTGTTGAGTGTGCCTCGGTAGGTGGTTTTGTAGAGGACACCGTCGGGACGGAAGAAGTCTTCTGGGTTGCCGCCTTGGGCTTCGATTGCGCCCCAGTCGTCACCAAACCAGCCGGCACCGGTCGCCCCGCCGATGCCGTCGCCCAGGATGTACTTGAACCGTCTGACGGGGCCGTCGGCTGTGTTTTTGGGGTCTGAAAAGTCACCGATGCTGTAGCCGAAGGCAAGATCGGTTGCCTGGAAGTTGTTATCGCGGGACGAGTCGAGGTCGAAGTAAAAGATCACGGAGTCATCGGTTTCGATATCCCAGAGGTTGCCCACGCCGTTGCCGTGGCCGTCGGCCCAGAGGTATTGGTCGAGGACATCGGTGGCGAGGTAGATGCCCTTGCTGTCATACATTGCTGAGACGGTGGCAACAACATTCTCGTTAAAGGCGAGGGTGCGGGTTGTGCTGAATGCGCTGGCCCATTGGTCTTCGTTGAGCAGGCCATCGATGACTGCTGTGCCGCGGGGGATCGCCCAGAGCGGGTGGTCGTTGGTAATCGGGTCGAGGCCCGAGAACAGGGTTCTGTCTTCGAGTTTTTCGCACGAGAAATCGTTGTGCATCGTGAAATCCTCGCGTTGTGCTTCTGCAGTCGCGTCGGGTGGTTCATCGGTCCGGGAATCGGGGGGGCTCCCGATCTCATGCGCCTGTGTTGGGCGTGTCTCGGGGGCTCTCCGTCTATCGGCCTCACGGTGTGCATTCCCACAGTCGCAGTGCGTACTCGGCTCGCGTTGGTCCGTGTCCTGTCGGACGGGGGGGTTGGGCAGAGCGTCCCTGCTTTGCGGCTTTCCCGGCTTGTTCGGGGTGGTGTGTGCTGGTTACGAGTGCTGTGCGCTCAGCAGCGACCGGATCAGCCTGTACTCTTCATCAACGCTCTCGGCATGGCCAACCGTTTCAGAGACAACCTCACGGAAAATCGCATCGAAGCGGCGTTTGACGGTTTGGGAGGCTGATGCACCCTCGGCTGATGAGTGGAACCCGTGTGCCAGAGCGTCTTCCTTGAGCGGGCTGATTGTGCAGTTGTGCGTAGCTGGATGGAGCACGCGCGCTTCGAAGAGCCTCCAATACTGCTCTTTGTGATTGGATGTATAGTGCGTCTCGGTCCGCCGGAGCGCTTCCTCAAAGAGTGCGAGCGCCCATCGTCGATCAAACGCCCGTTCGCTGTCACCCTCGATTCCCAGGCTGTCCTCGCGGTCGAGCTCGTCGAGGGGGAAGGTCTTCCCGGCACCACGGATGCTCGAACGCCTCCATTGATCGGTGGCGTAGCGTTTGAGTGCTGTGCGGATGAGCGACCGCAGCCGCCCCTGCTTTGCATCTGCCCGTTCAAAGAGCCTTCGCCCGAGCACGACATCGGCAAAGAAGCCTTGGGCGAGGTCGGCTGCTGCCTCGCGCGAATGCACAAGCCGTCGGGTACACGCATAGACGGGTGGCCAGTACGCTGCCGCCGCCCGCTCGGCTGCTGCCCGTCGCTCGGCCTGGTCTTCTGATCGCAGCCCGTCGAGCATGGTCCACTGTGTTGTGGTAAATGCCGCATTGGTCTGTTCGAGCGCGTTCCCCGTGGTCATCACAAATTCTCCGTTGGCATCCTATTGTGGCGATTTGGCTGCGTATTGCAAGGAAGAATCCAAACCCTTATGCTGGACGGCTGCATGAGTACGCCGAGAGATATCAATCGCGCTCATATTTCGTTTGATGCTGCCAGCAAGGTGCTCGATTCGATCGAATCGGGAGATGCTGGAGGTGCCGGGGGGCTTGGTGGGGGTTCTGGTGGGGGGGGCAGCGGGGATGACGGCGGGGGTGAGAGCCCTCGCCGTCCAATCATTGATGGGTATGTGCTTGACCGTGAACTTGGGTCTGGGGCAAGTGGGATTACCTATCTTGCCTACAAACCGGGTGCTGAGGCCCGGGTCGCGCTCAAGGTTCTCCACGCCTCTCTCAGCAATAAAACGAAGGCTTCAAGAGCTTGGCGCGAACTCGAAATGCTTCAGCAAATCCGCGTCCCCTGCGTGCCCCGGCTGCTCGACTATGGCACGACCGGAGGGTCTCTCTATATTGCCACCGAGTTTCTCGAAGGTTCGCCGCTTGATCGGTTGTATGCCCACGCCAAGCCCGCCAACCCCGCCGAGATGCGCGAGCGCATGCAACTGCTCGAACGCATAGCCCGAGCTGCCCACACCCTCCACGAGCACGGCGTGATTCACCGCGACCTCAAGCCGTCAAATGTCATTGTGATGCCCAACGGCCCCGATGGCCAAGGCGGCACCCCCTTCATCATCGACCTCGGCATCGCGCTGATCGATACACCCGACCTGCACCACACCCTGACCATCGAAGGCCCCCCCATTGGCACGCCTGCCTTTATGGCACCCGAGCAGGCGCGGGGTGAGAGTGCTGCGATCTCGACGCGGTCGGATATCTATTCGCTCGGGGCGATCGGGTATTGGCTCTGCACGGGGGAGACGCCTCACGATCTGGCGGGGGTGACGCTTCACGAGGCGATTCGGCGAGTGGGGAGTGAGGTGCCGAGGGGGGCGCGGGGGATTTCTGGCAAGCTGCCCAAGCCCTTGGCAGCCATTTTGGATACAGCCTGTGCTGCAAAGAGCGCCGATCGATATGCCTCTGCGGCCGACTTTGCGGACGACATCAGGCGGTACCTTTCGCGCGAACCGGTGCGGGCGACCAATCCCGGACCATGGCGGCGACTGATTCGCAGTGTTGAAAGACACCCGGTGACTACCACCGCTGCTGTATGTCTCATACTGTTGCTGACAACTCTCGCGGCACGGCAGGCCACCATCTGGGCGTTCTATCAGAGACCCTTCCGGGTGGTCATCAGTACACCAGACCGACAGTGGGCGAGGCTCGAAAGCAGGTCGGGTGATGTGCTCTATGAGTGGCAAACCGATACCGGCGTTGTCCGCTATGCCCAGCTCGTTGATGCTGGTGTGGGTTCCTCGCCGCGGATGCGGGTAATCACAGTCCTCGAGGAACCACTCCCGCCCTATAACGGCCCGGCCCAACAGTTGTGTGTGTGGGATGCCAACAACCCCGACCGACTGCTCTGGAGCACAACCGGAGAGCCGCCCGAGTTTCAGGCACCGAGGCATTCGCTCCCAGAGGGAACTTCTGGTGACTTTCTCGCGACAAAGGAACATTACTTCGCCAGCGAAGTTGTTGTTGCCGATGTCTTTGACGGAACGCCCGGCAACGAACTCATTGTTACATTCTCTCACACCTTTGACCCCAGCACGATCCGCGTCTACACCATCGACGGCGAACTCCTCTATCAGGCATGGCACTGGGGCTCGATCGAATCACCCGTGTGGCTCGAAGAGGAGGGCCTGCTTATCGCTACCGGCTGTAATAATGAATACCCTTTGCAAGAACTCGGGTATCCGGGCACCGCCTACCGCTGGCCTAATGTCGCCTTTGCCATCCGTCCTCGGTTCGGGGCATCGGACGACTGGATCAACCCCCGCATGGCACTCCCCGGTCAGGAGGCGGTCTGGTATACATGGGTATACCCGTTAGATGCGAGGAATGAGTACAGTATCGGTACCTCTCCACGCTCCACCTCCGGGATTGATGGGCCTGCCCGGTTCAATATACGAATATCTGCCAAGGCCCATCCTGATGCAGCACAGATTCTCTTCTGTGACAGCGACGGTCGCATCCTGAGCACACAGGTCAACGATGCCTGGCGGTCGCTCTCGGACGATCTGGATCAGACTGCGTTTTGGCTTGGTGAGGAGCCGGAACCAACGGATGAGGATGAATGAAGGCGAAAACATTTCGGGGTGTCTTTCCTGCAATCTACGAGCCCTGAGCGCAAGCTCAGGTGTCTTTCTTCAGATCACGGGCACTGAAAAGACCTGAGCTTGCGCTCAGGGCTCGTAAAGACACTCAGCTTGCGCTCGGGGCTCGTAGAGGAAAGAATTCACGCATTGCTATGCTTGTGTTCGACTGCACATCCGAGTAAACTGTGCATCATGCCCGCCCCGCTCGCGTACTTCCTCACCTGGACAACCTATGGCACCCGACTCCATGGCGATCCACGCGGCACTGTGGACCTCGATCACAATCAGGTTGGACGGCCAATGCTCCAGGCTGATGACAAGCGTTGGCAACGCATGTGTAACAAGCTGGCCCAGTCACCCTTTACTCTCTCACCTGAGGCAGAGGATGCGGTAAAGGAAGCAATCCGTGCGCATGTGGCCTTTCGTGAGTGGTGTCTGCTCGCCCTCGAAACGCCCGTGAACCATGTGCATGTTGTTGTTGATTGTCGCCAACCCGGTGAGGCGATGCCAAAGCATCCGGACATTGTCGTCAAGGAGTTCAAGTCTTATGGCACTCGCGAGTTGAGAAGCCGGGGGATCGTCGGGACGGCTCGGCGCGTGTGGGGTGACCATGGGAGTACGCGGTGGATCAACAATGAGGATGGGCTCTTCGCAGCGATTGATTATGTTTCGAGACTTCAGTGAACTCGTGAACCCTGAGTTTTTCTACGCCATTACGAGCCCCGATCGCAAGCTCGGGTTTTTGGGGTGCGTGGTATCTTGAGAAAGACACCTGAGCTTGCGCTCAGGGCTCGTAGAGGCAAAGACACCCGGGTTTGCGCTCGAGGTTCGTAAAGTCGTCGGAACTCGTCAAGACATCAGGATTCGTAGATTTGAAGAACTCGCTCATCCAAGCCTACTCACACCACCTGCAACACGCTCATCGCCTGGTCCACAATATCCTGGGCGCTGAGCTTGCACGATGCCAGCAGTTCGTCCGGCGTGCGGGCACTCTTGGGGATGTGGCGGACATGCATTTGTTCGAGGGTGAAGCCGTCGCCGGATTCGACCAAGGCATCGGCGATGGCCGAGCCGATGCCACCGCCGTAGTTGTCTTCGAGGCTGATGACATAGCCGTTGTTTTCGGAGATGATATCGAGGAGTTTGTCGGTATCGAAGGGCAGGCTGTAGAGGTCAACCAGCGTCGCGCTCACGCCGGCCGCATCGAGCAGTTCGATCGCCTTGTTCGCCTCGTGGACCATATAGCCGGCCGCACAGAGCACGACATCGCGGCCCTCGTTGAGCACCTCGAAGCCGCCGAGGTTGAAGACCTGGTCGTCGCTGTAGAGAAACTCGGTTTCAGCCCGGAGCGTCCGCATGTAGCAAACACCCTCATACTCGGCCATCACGCCGGTCAGGGCGTAGGCGGCAAAGGCATCGGCCGGCTGAAGGAGGTAGCACCCGGGGTTGCCGCGATGGTCTTTCATGGTCGTCCATGAGTGGAACCAGGCGACATCGGGGAGTGACATCTGGCTCGGGCCGTCGGCTGCGAGGGTGATGCCTGAGTGCGACCCGACGAGTTTGAGGTTGGCTCCTGAGTTGATCGCCATCTCGATCTGGTCATAGGCGCGGGCGAAGAACTTGCTGAAGGTCGAGCAGAAGGGCACCTTGCCCCCGGCGCTCATCCCGGCAGCAACCGAAACCATGTTCTGCTCGGCGATCTTGCACTCAAAGAACCGGTCGGCCAGGTCGCTCTGCTTGGCAAAGGTCTCGGCAAAGGTCGAGTTGCTCACATCGGCATCGAGCACGACAACATCGTCGTTGATACGGCCCAGGGCGCGGAGGGCGATGCCGTAGGCCTTGCGGGTGGCGAGCCTGCCAGCGTGGAGGACGGTTTCCATGTCCATCTTCCGCATGGTGTCGCTGAGGCTTGGCAGCTCGGCGGTCTGTTCTGTCCTTGCGGGTGCATCGGCGGGCGGCTGAATCTCGAAGACATCGTTTGCGTTGAGCGCACTTGTCAGCTCGACCCGGCGTTCGTCGAGCTCGCCGAGGGCGCGAGTGAGTGCCTCGCCACTGGGAACCTTGCCGTGCCAGCCGCCGCCCTGGATGCTCGGGCAGCCCCAGCCCTTGATGGTGTTGGCGACGATCGCCATCGGCACCGCGTCGGCCTGGCCCTGTCGCTCTGCAAAGACTGTGAAGGCGGCCTTGATCGCGTCGGGGCCGTGCCCATCGACCACCAGCACCTCGAAGCCGAACGCTTCAAGCTTTTTGGCGATCCGCTCGGCTGACTGCTGGTCAGAGACCCGGCCCGCCTGGCCGAAGTCGTTGCAGTTGAAGATGGGGAGGACATTGGTGAGCTTGCGCTCGGCGATGTAATCGAGAGCCTCGGCGACCTGCCCCTCGCGGGACTCACCGTCGCCGATGATGCAGTAGATGCGTTTGTCAAAGCCATCGAGGCGTGCGGCTTCACCGAGCCCGGCTGCGACACTCAGCCCCTGCCCGAGCGAGCCTGTGGCTGCATCAAAGAAGGGGAAGCCTTCCATCGGGTTGGGGTGGCCATCGAGTTCGCTGTTGAGTTCGCGGAGGCTGTTCAGGTCGTCGGTCGTCAGCTTTCGGCGGTTGTCGGGGTCCTTGCCAATCATCACTCCGAGTTTGGCAGCTGCGGCATAGACGGCGGGGACTGCGTGCCCTTCACTGAGGACGAGGCGGTCGCTGGTCGGATAGTCGGGGTAGTCGGGGCTCCAGCGCATGGTGTCGAACATGAGCACGGTGACGAGGTGGGCGATGCTGAGCGAGGTGGTCGGGTGACCACTGCCTGCAGCGGCGGTCATCTCGAGGCTGAGCTTGCCGACTTCAATCGCTTGGGCGTGGATCGCGGCTTCAAATGACATGCGTTGCTCTCCGCAAGGGGTTAGGGTTTTTCCAGAGGACAGGAGCGCACCGGCTCTGCCCTCCGCCAGACCAGCGGACGAACAGGCGGCACTCTTGCGTGGCACACCCCACAGACTTCGCCCGCCGACTCGCGGTACAAATGGAGTATCGCAGGCCTTACCCGGGGTGGCAAGCCCGATGGGTCATTTGGAACATCATTTGCATGGAGCCAAGTAATTTCATTGATTCCAGGACCAGATTCTGTGGGGTTTTTCCACGGGTATCCCACACCTCGTGGCTGGGACGGTGTCACCAACACTCCACAACCGCGCGCTGCCTCTAATGGCGATAGACTTGCAGAACTGTTTTTAGAGGGAGTCCACCATGAAGGTCGTCTGCGATCGAGCGGCACTGCTCGAAGCCATCAATCTTGTTTCCGGTGTCGTGGCAACACGCACGCCCCGTCCCCAACTCTCCTGCGTCAAGCTCACCGCTGCCAAGCAGGGCAAAGGGGGGACACTCACGCTTGCAGCCACCGATGGCGAAATCTCGCTGCGACTCCAGGTCGATCAGGTTGATATCGAACAGCCGGGCGAGGCTCTGATCCCGGCGGACAAACTCCGCCAGATCGTCTCTGCCGAGGAGAATGAGCCGACACTGACCCTCGAAGCCGACGGCGACACCGTGGATATCCGCGGTGAGGATGCCCACTTCAAGGTCTATGGGCATCCCCCCGAGGACTTTCCTGTCACGGGTGATTTCAAGACCGCAGCCACCGGGGGGGGCGGACAGCCCGCAGCCAAGGCGATCTTTAGCCACCCGGTCGATTCTTTCAGTGAGTTGATTGCCCGGACCATCTTTGCGACCGCCCGCGAGAACACTCGGTACGCGATTAATGGTGTGTTGCTCAATCGGGAGGGGAAAAAGATCGAGATGGTTGCGACCGATGGCCGCAGGCTTGCCCTGAGCCTGGCATCGCTGACTGAGAAGGATGGGCCGAGCGTCAAGTGCATCGTCCCGACCAAGGCGCTTGTGCAACTCCAGAAGCTGCTCGGGGGAACGGATGGCGATGTGGATATCGCTATCACCGACAACCAGATTTTCTTTAACATCGCGGGTCCCGGCGACAACGCCGACGGGCGGGCGGTGTTGTCCTCGAACCTCGTCGAGGGGGCCTTCCCGCCGTATGAAGATGTGATCCCCAAGGACAACGACAAGACGGTTCACTTTGACCGCGATGTGCTCTACTCGGCGGTGCGGCGGGCGGCCCTGCTGACCAACGAGGAGAGCCGGGGCGTGCGAATGGCCTTTACTGCCAGCGACAAACGGCTGGATATCTCGAGCCGAGCGCCGGAGATGGGTGAGGCAAATATCCAGGTCGATCTGCGTGAATACAAGGGCGAGGATATCGAGATCGGGTTCAACCCCGGCTTCATCACCGATGCGCTCAAGGTCATCACCGACCCCGATGTCGTCATGGAACTCAAGAAAGAGAACAAACCCGGGCTTATCCGCTCGGGGAGTGATTTTATGTATGTGGTGATGCCGGTAAACTTGCAGTAGAAATCACTATAAAAACAGAGACCAGAGCGCAAGCGACGGGTTTGATTTCACTGAAACTCCAAACAACACGACCACCAAAACCGGTTGCTTGCGCTCGCGGCTCCGTTATCGCACGCCCCGCTCTCGGGCGGTCGCCTGGTCGAGCCTCAGCAGCCCCATAGTCACGATCGGCAAGGCGAGCAGCCCGATCAGGCCGAACAGTTGCAGCGTTGGCAGACGGGAGATCGCCCCGCCATTGAAGACGGCGTAGATCAGGGCGAGCCCGATCACAATCGAGATCACGGCGATGAAAATGACACCCCCCCGGCGTGTCGCTCTGACGATCGCATCCATGCTAACTCCATTTCTGTCACACTTGCCAGGGAGCCCCTGGCCGATTGTTTCTCGCTCCTGCCCGCCCGAGGGCTTCCCCTCGGGGAGGTGATATTACCCACCTCAATCTCCCTTCGCCTGTGTGCGAGGAAGAGAATCCGGGCCTCCCGGTTTGTGGTCTGGCGTTGGGAGCGGTATCGTCCTCTCCTTGTGAGGTGATTTCGCGTGAGGCCAACCAGACTAAACCAACCCATTTGCCCCCGCCCGGCTCCAGATGCCTTGGGTTCCACTCGCCAAAGGATGGCCCTGGCTGCAATTGTGGCGGTTGTGGGGAGTGCTGCACCTGTCTGGGCTCAGAACGCGGCTCAAGGGGGCACGAAGCCCCAAACCCAAACCACTACGACCCCCCCAACCTCTGCCCAGCCCGAACTTGGGCCGACCCTTGCTCCGGGCGAGCAGTTTAATGGGCGACCGATTTTCCGAGTTGATCTGGTCAAGCCGGTCCGACGAGACGAGGGGGGCGTCGTGCTCGTCCCGCTCCTGGACCGAGCAACCGACTTTGCGAGCAACCAGATCCGCAGCAGGCCCGGCACGCCGTATGCGCAGAAAACGGTCTCGAATGATGTTGCGCGTCTGAGCCGAACGGGGCGGTACAACTCGATCGATGCGGCGGTCCGCCTGCTTGATGACGGCTCGGTGGTGCTGGTCTTCACGCTCGTTGAGCAGCCGATCATCGAGGATGTGCAATCCGTCGGCAACCGTCGCCTGACCGACCAGGAGATTACGGGCTCGGTCGATCTGCTCGTCGGCACCCCTGTTGATCTCTTCCAACTCGACCGGGCAGCCCGGCGCATCGAGGACCTCTACCACGCCAAGGGGTACTACCACGCCCAGGTTGATTGGGACCGCAAAGAACTCGAGGACAACGGCATCGTGCTCTTCCGTGTCACCGAGGGGCAAAAACTCAAGGTGACCGGCATCCGCTTTGAGGGGGTTGATTCGATCCCCGTCGGGGAAATACGGCGGAAGCTCAAGACCAAAAAAACCTTCCTCTTTACCAGCGCCCCGCTTGACGACGACATGCTCGATGGCGATGTCGCGACGATCTACAGCTTCTACCGTGACCATGGGTATCTCGATGTGCGTGTTGATCGGCGGGTGCAACCGGCACCGAACAACCGGGAGGCGGTCGTCACCTTCATCGTCGATGAAGGCCCGCTTTTCCACCTTGGTGATGTCATCCTGCAATCGCCCGACCCCTCGCCCCGCTTGAGCAACACACAGATCGCGGGCATCATCCGCCTCAAGCGAGGGGATGTCTTCTCGATCAACCGGCTCGATGAGAGTGTGGACGCGATCAAGGCTGCGTTCCATAAAGAGGGCTTTGCCGATGTCATCGTCAGGACCGAAGAACTCCGGGCAGATGATGCGCCGGTGGTTGACCTCCTGGTGCGGGTCTTGCAGGGTGATCGCCAGCTCGTCGGCGAGGTCAAGCCAATCGGCAACGAGTTCACCAAAACGGGCGTTGTGCTCCGGCCCGTCCACGACGAGGGCATCAAGCCAGAGCGCCCGGTCGATCCGACTGCGATGGAGCGGGCTGAGTCGCTGCTCGCCCGAACGAACATCTTTGAGCGGCAGTTTGAGCCGCCACGGCTGAGTTTGCAGACGGTTTCTCCCGATGATTTTACGCACAATACGACCGTAACCAACGAGCCCGCCGACCAACCAGATGCTCCTGGCAGCCAACTCGACGACTCGCCAGCGGCGGCTGATCTCCACCGCACAGCCCGCGACCCGTTCGATCCGATCTACCGCGATGTGCTTGTCGAGGTCAAAGAGACCGACACGGGTGAGTTTAATATCGGGGCGGCCTTCAACACCGACTCGGGCATCGTCGCCCGCATCTCGATTGTCCAGCGAAACTTCGATGTCCGGGACACACCCGACACCTTTGGCGACCTCTTTACCGGCGAGTCCTTCCGGGGTGGGGCGCAGACCCTGAGCCTTGAACTCCTCCCGGGATCGCGCGTCCAGACCTATTCGCTCAGCCTCAGCGAACCCTCGATCCTTGATAGCGACTATTCGGGTTCCGTCGCGGGGTTCTTCCGCAACCGCGACTTCCTCGATTATCGCGAGCAGCGGTTCGGCGGGCGTGTCGGTGTCGGCAGACGCTTTGGCACGCGGTGGACTGGCAACGCGACCCTCCGCGTCGAAGCGGTTCAACTCAACGATATCGACCCCGATCAGCCGGTCGATATCTTCAGTGTCGCCGACCAAAACCTCATCACCAGCATCGGGTTCTCACTCACCCGGAACACACTTGACGATCGTTTCCGCCCCCGACGCGGGGCACGCACGCAGATCGGCTTCGAGCAGGTCGGTGTCCTGGGCGGCGACTTTACCTTCACAAAGCTCAACATCGAGCACGAGTTCTTTATCCCCGTCTTTGAGGACTTCCTGGGCCGTACAACCGTGTTCTCGACCTCGATCGCTGCCAACTACATCCCGCAGAACAAGGACGATGTTCCGATCTACGAGCGCTACTACCTCGGGGGGCAGTCGTTCCGAGGGTTTGACTTCCGGGGTATCGGCCCCGTGGGCATCCGCAACGACACGGGCGTGCTGGGCGACGACCCGATCGGGGGTACCTGGTCGTTTTTCCTGGGGAGTCAGATCGTCCACCCAATCTTTGAGGATGTCCTCGCGGGCGTTGTCTTTGTCGATTCCGGCACCGTCGGCTACGATATCGGGTTCGACGATTACCGTGTCACAGCGGGCGTTGGCGTCCGGCTGTATGTGCCACAGATCAGCCCGGCACCTATCGGGTTTGACTTTGGCTTCCCGATCCTTGAGGAACCAACCGACGAGAGTCGCGTCTTTACCTTCTTTATTGACCTGCCCTTCTAGGGGCTCCTGTTCTCTTATCCTGCCACCAACACCCCTTTGGAGGGATCATCATGCTTCGCACTCCGCTCAGAAACACCGTAGCCATCGCGGCTTGCTTGAGTCTTGTTGCCCTTGTCGGCTGGCGCGCGGGTGCTGACTCTGCCGAGTATCAAGTGATGGCTCAGCCCAGTGCTGTTGCGCTTGTCGATGTCGAGCGGGCACTCAACGAACTCGATGAACTCGTCGCCCTCAACGCTGCCCTTGGGGTCCGCGTCGAGGAACGGCAAAAAAACCTCGACTCGCTGCGCGTGCAGATCGAAAATACGCAGGCTGAACTCGACGAACTCCCGGCCAACGCTACCGAGAAACGACGCGAACTCCGGGCGCAAATCTTTGAGCTCACCGAAACCGCCAAGGCCCGCACCAACGCCTATCAGTCGTTGATCAATATCGAGAAGGGGGAGATCATCCGCCCGCTCTACCTCAAACTCCTAGAGGCCGTAGATGAGGTTTCGACCAAGCAGGGGTATGACCTTGTGCTCTTTGATAACCGGACGCTCCAGGTGCCCAAGGATGTCCAGGGCATGATCAACGAGGCGATCCAGGCCAAGACCATCCTCTACGCGAGCGACAGCCTTGATATCACCGACCAGATTATCCTGCTCATGAACAACAAGTACGAAACCGGCCTCAACTAAAGGGGTTTCACAGTGTTGCAGGGGGCGGCTCTTCATCATATGGTGGGTGTCCCCGCAGTGGGGTGGTCATCCCCGCCCGCCTTGAAACCCGTATCCATACCATGATCGGCTCTCTCACAACGCAAGCTCTGTCCCAGATGCTCGATGGCAAGATCGTCGGGCGCACCGACCTTGTCCTCACCGATCTGGGTGGGATCGACGAGGCGTGTGCTGGCGCGCTCACCTTTATCCGCTCTGCTGAGTATGCTGCCAGGTGGGCCAAGAGTCTCGCGTCCGCAGCACTCGTCACCCGGGGGATCGAGATCCCCGGGCACGACCCCGATACCCGGGCACTCATCTATGTCGAGAACGCTGACGAGGCGCTCGTGATGCTGCTCGAGCAACTCTCAAAGATGGCAGCCCCCCCACTGCCGCCAGCTGGCTTGCACCCTTCATCGGTTGTTGATGATGCGGCGACCGTCGATCCCACTGCTTCGATTGGGCCGCTGTGTTTCATTGGTCCGGATGTCACTGTCGGCCCTGGTTGCGTGCTGCACTCTGGCATCACGCTCGGGCGCAGCGTCACGCTTGGTGCCCGCTGCACGCTCCACCCGGGCGTGGTCATCTATCACGGCTGCACTCTTGGGGACGGCTGCCTGCTCCATGCGCACGCCACCATCGGCGCTGACGGCTTTGGGTTTATCCCCAGGCCTGACGGCAAGGGGCTTCTCAAAGTGCCTCACCTTGGCGCGGTCGTCATCGGCAACGATGTCGAAATCGGTGCGGGCGCGTGCATTGATCGTGGCAAGTTTGGGCCCACAACGATCGGGGATGGTGTCAAGATCGACAACCTGGTGCAGGTCGGGCACAATGTCAAAGTCGGGGCGCACACGATTCTCTGCGGGCAGGTGGGGATCGGTGGCTCGTGTACGATCGGGGCTGGGGCGATGCTTGGCGGGCAGGCGGGCGTAGAAGACAACATGAATATCGGTGCGGGGGCGATGATCGCGGGCAAGGCGGGTGTGATGAAGGATGTCGAGCCGGGGCAGTCTGTCTTTGGCATGCCCGCACGCCCCGGCTTTGATGCTCTCCGCAGTCTGGCAGCAACCGAGCGTCTGCTCCGCACGGTGAAGTCTCTCAAGCAGCGCGTTGCAACACTCGAAGCCGACGACGACCAGACATGAAGCGGGGCGGAGCAACTATCCACCTGCCTTTACGAGCCCCGAGCGCAAGCTCAGGATTCCAGAGGCTCTGACCTCGCTGAAGAATCCTGACCCTGTGCTCGCGTACAGGGCTCATAGACGCACACAAGAACGAATACTCGAACTCTGCATGACCACCACACCCCCCACTCCTCATCCTCGCCAGACGCTCGGCTCACCCGCGAAAGTCCAAGGCATCGGACTTTTTACAGAACGGGATGTCTGTTGTGTGATTCGATCAGCAAGGGCTGGGGATGGGTTGCGCTTTGTGCGCACAGACCTGCCGGGGCAGCCAACTATCCCCGCCACGATCGGCGCACTGTGCGATACGCCGGTGCATCCCGCGTTTGCTGCCATCCCGCCCCGCCACACCGCGCTTGCCTCACCCGATGATGCTGCGTGTGTCGTCTACACCACCGAGCATGTCCTGGGTGCTCTTGCGGGGCTTGGTATTCCTGATGCCACGATCCAACTCGATGCCCCGGAACTCCCCATCGGTGACGGCTCAGCCCAACTCTTTACCGAGGCGATCATCGAGGCGGGAATCGTCACGCTTGATGGCTGTATTGAGGGGCTCGTGATTGCTGAGCCGATCGTTGTCAAGAGCCCCGACGGGCACGCTTCGATCCGGGCTGAGCCTCTGGGACCGGGTGAGGCCCCCTCATTTCGCTACGAACTCGACTTTGGCCCGGGTGCCCCTATCCCGCCCCAGGTGGCAACATGGCACGCTGACTCACGCGAGAGTTTCAATACCTTCAGCCGAGAGATCGCGCCTGCCCGCACCTTCTCACTTGCAGCAGAAGCTGCCCAGATGCAATCGCTCGGCATGTTCAAGGCCTTTACCCCCCGCGACCTGCTCGTGATCGACGATGCGGGTGTGCCTCTTGACAATGCCTGGCGGTTTGATGATGAGCCAGCCCGGCACAAACTCCTTGACCTGATCGGTGACCTGGCACTGGTTGGCTGCCCCCTCTGCGCCCACATCACCTCGACCCGTGGCGGGCACTCCCTGAACCACGCAATGGCCAAAGCACTCAGATCCTCGCAATAATCTTGTGGTGAAAGCCCACCTTTGTGCGCAAACCACACCACAACATCCCGTGCTGTGCGCAGAAGTGGTGTGGTCTCAAGAAACTCGCTTCCATTTTGGGTGGTTCTCTGTCACAATACACCCGGGCTCCCCCTGCCCGATCAGGCTCGCAGCACCACCGGCCGGTGCGTGCAGCCAATCCATGGTCGGCCGGGTCGGAAAGGGGAGTTCCTGTGTCAGAGACAAGAATGTCAGGGAGTTGTCTTCGGTGGGTCTTTGGATTCTGCATAGTGATGGTGCTTTTTGTTGCGGTCGGCGGGTGCGCCGATCTCGACGCTGCGAGGGCCTTCCGGGCCGATGCGGCTGTGCTGCGCGATTCGCTCGATATCCGGGCAGCCCGGTGGCAGGAGAGGCTCGACGCTCTCCCGCCCGACGACCCAGCCCGGCCGACGGTCGAGGCGGAGAAGGCCCAGGCCGAGGCCGCCGTTGCTGCGATGGACGCGGGGCTCGCCCGGCTCGACGAGGTGATCGCAGAAACGGTGCAACCGAGCGACCCGATTACCCAAACAGTTGGTGCAGCCTCCTCGCTGTTGCCGATGTCGTTGCGCGGCCCCTTGCTGCTCGGGGCGGCTGGGGTCGTCGCGGGGCTCCGGGCGTGGCGGCTCAAAGCGGGGCTGGCCTCGGTTGCGAAGGGTCTCTCGGCAGCCATGCGAGAGGATGAGGAGTTCAAGCAATGCTTTGCCCGACACGCCAACACCTTCCGCTCCACCCAGACCCCGACCGCCAAGCGGGTGATCGACGAGGTGGTCGGCAACAAACCGTTGGTGGCACTACCGATCTGACCGCTCGCGGAACGGGGACTTTTCAGACCCCGACATCATCAGGGGGGGGGGCTTTCCAGCCCCCGTCTCTCTTCATGCCTCGATGCCCTGGTGCCTCGATGCCTTCCCGTGCATTCACCCTCATCGAGTTGCTGGTCGTCATCTCGATCATCGCCCTGCTCATCGGCATCCTGCTGCCGGCCCTTGGCAAGGCACGGGAACAAGGCCAGAGCATCCGGTGCCTGACCAACCTCCGCAGCCTCGGTACCTCGATGGCGATGTACTTCAATGACTCGAATGGCACACTGCCCTTTGTCGAACCGATCGCGGGTGTCGATGAGAACGAGAACAACATCGACCTCTTCGAGGTGCTCGAAGGCTACATCGACGCTGAGCGCCCGCGTCGTGAAGACCCGACCGATGAAACGAGCAACAACTGGATCGTGTTCGATCCCTACCGATGTCCTGCTGATCGCGGGGGGATCGATGTCGAAAACCCGGACCCGGCGTATGCGACCTATGGCATCAGTTATGCCTTCCCACCTGGCGAGTTGTATGTCGCGCTCGAACTGCTTGGCGCAATCCAGAACCCAGAGGATAACCCCGCAGAACAGGAAAAAGCCCGCAAGGCCGTCTCTCGCACCTACGACAACTTCTCGGGCCGAGGCACAAAGCTCGCTGTGCTGCTCGATCTCGACAGTTGGCACAGCTCCAAATCAGGTAAAAACGCCCTCTTTTGGGACGGCTCAGCGGACAACTATCTCGGCGATCCGCCGGATGAGTTTATTGAAGAGTTCCTTGCTATGGTTCTTAAACTCTGTAACTTTGGCGGGTAGACTGCACCGAGAGACCCACCCATGACTGATGATCCCAACATCACAGGTTCGCTCCTCGACGAAGACGACAGTGTTGCCTCGATCGGTATCGTGCAGCACAAAGTTTCGCTCGTGCAACGCTCTCGTGCGGTGCAGACCGCCATACTCGACGGCTTCAACGCTGCCTGGGCTCGCCCGATCTCGCGCTACGCGATCATGGCAACCAGCTCTGTCTGTGCGCTTGCCCTTGGGCTTGGCATCTACCTCGCCATCCGCCCCGTGCCGCAGCCCGACTATGAAACAGCCGACCTCGGCATCGCCTTCAACTACACGCTGCTCA
>JAJRZG010000292.1 GCA_024275365.1 Planctomycetota bacterium
CGGCGGCGGGTGCCCAAGAGGCCTGCGCCGAGGAGCAGGGCGGCGGTCGAGGGGGCGGGGATGAACTGGGCTGAGCCTGAGAAGGAGCCCTCGGCAAAGACATCCTCGGTTGGCAACATGGTCTGTGGATCAAGTGTGGCGCCGGGTGAGGAGTAGTCGTAGGGGATGGAGCCGCTGGTGTTCATCATGGTGAGGGAGAAGCCGAAGTCCTGAGGCCCGATGGCGTCGCCGAGATACATGCCGTAGTCGGGCTCGTCGATGAAGCTGGTGTATTGCACATCGGCCCATGCGTCTGAACCGAAGAGCGACCCGGCGGTATCCCACCCGAACTCATCGCCAACGACGGTGATGATGGAGTCGTCGAAGGTCATTTCGAGGACGGGCCCGCTGCTTGTGTACCAGCCGGCGAAGGCTGTCCCGAGAACATAGGAGTGGATGAACTTCCCGCCGCCGATGGGAGAGCTGCTGATGTAGGTGATATCGGCGTGGAGGTTGAAATCGACCTCATACTGGAGTGGTTCGAGGATGCCGTTGGCGTCGTCGATGAGAAGGATGGTGGGATCGGTGTATTCGGTCTGGTCCACGATGGCAAAGTGGTTGCCCATGGGAGCGAGGGTGAATGTCCAGCTCTGGTCGCTGTAGTCAGAGGCGAAGCTGAAGATGCCGGCGTTGGCAGCAGCAGTGAAGCCAGCGACAGCGAGGAGGGCGGTGGTTGCAGTGTGCAGCATGTTGTTTCTCTTTTGGTCTTTGGGCGGTTCTCACGGCCAAGATGGCCGTGGCACAGGGTTCAGAACGCGGGCGGGAACGCCCACGCCACTGGTGGGCGATCAGCGTCGGCGTCGTGTGCCAAAGAGGCCTGCGCCGAGGAGCAGGGCGGCAGTCGAGGGGGCGGGGATGAACTGGGCCGAGCCTGAGAAGGAGCCCTCGGCGAAGACTTCTTCGGTTGGGAACATGGTCTGTGGGTCGAGCGTGGCGCCGGGTGAGGAGTAGTCGTAGGGGATGGAGCCGCTGGTGTTGATGGTGGTGAGGGAGAAGCCGAAGTCCTGAGGCCCGATGGCGTCGCCGAGATACATGCCGTAGTCGGGTTCGTTGATGTAGCTGGTGTATTGAACGCTTGCCCAGGCGTCGGAGCCGAACATGGAGCCTGCGGTATCCCACCCGAACTCGTCGCCGACGATGGTGATAATGGAATCGTCGAAGGTCATTTCGAGGATGGGGCCGTTGCTGGTGTACCAGCCGGCGTAGGCCTCTTCGACGGAGTAGGAGTGGATGAACTTGCCGCCACCGATGGGTGTGCTGCTGAGGTAGTCGATGTCAGCGTGGAGGTTGAAATCGACCTCGTACTGGAGTGGTTCGAGGATGCCGTTGGCATCGTCGATGAGGAGGATGGTGGGATCGGTGAACTGGGTCTGGTCCTCGATGGCAAAGTGGCCGCCGTGGGTGGCGAGGGTGAATGTCCAACTCTGGTCGCTGTAGTCTGAGGCGAAGCTGAAGATGCCGGCGTTGGCCGCGACTGTGAGGCCAGCGACAGCGAGGAGGGCGGTTGTGGTTGTGGTGCGCAACATGTTGTTCTCACTCTCCGGTTGGTGAAGCAAACCGTCCTTGGCTGCGGGGGCAGCGGGGGTCTCCCTACAAGAGGCCACGGGATTGGGGGTGGTGCCACGAAAGCGCAGGAAAACCAGACCCGGGGTGTGGATCCGGCGTTATGGGGCGTGTGGTTTGGTTTCGATTTTACCAATCGTGCAACACGGCTCACAGAGCCGTGGCACACGGAGCTGAGGTAGACACGACGACTCAGCGGCGACGACGGCCGAGGATGAGGCCTGCCCCGGCGAGCAGGGCCAGGGAGCCGGGTGCCGGCACAAAGGTGGCCGAGCCGGAGTAGGAGCCTTCACTGACCCAGTTGTTCAGGGGCAGCCTGGTGCGGCTTCCGATTTCGACGCCCGAGCCACCGTCGGATTGGAGGAAGGTAAGGGTGAAAGCCGCATCATCGGCTGGGCCGACGCTCTCGCCGGTGTAGAGGCCGTAGTCGGGGTTGTCGTCGAGGGACCAGGTGTAGGTGACATCAGAGGCGTTGCCATCGGCTCCGAGAACGGTGGAGGTGCTGAGCCAACTGGTATCGGTGCCCAGTGCGGTGAGGGCGCCATTCTCGATGGTGGCTGTGAGGATGGGTGCGCCGGTATCGGCGTTGTAATACCCGAACTCGCCAAAGAGGTCGTAGGTATGGACGAAGAGCCCGTTGCCCAGATCGACGCTCCCGGCATAGTCGATGGTGAAGTTGGCTTCGAACTCGACGGAGTAGATCAGGGGGTCGAGCATGCCGTTGTCGTCGTCGATGTACAACTCGAGAATATCGGTCGGGTCGTCGGCATCAAAGACCCCGGACCCGAAACCGGTGAAGGTGAAGCTGGTCTGATCGACATCCGAAGCAAAGCTAAAAATACCAGCTTGAGCGCTGGCAGCCAGCCCGGTGACGATGGCAAGGCCGATGGTGTGGCGTATCACTCTGGTCTCCTTCTCCACTTCTGAGAGTGGGCTTTCGGGCGCACTGACGCTCGATCACTGCCCCAAAGAGAGCACGGGCTCAGGGGTTTGCCAGAGAAGTGGGAGAAAAAGTTGGTTATCCGGTCCTGGGGCTTGTGAGGGTGGGTCGTGGGGGTGGAAATGTCGTGAGCCGGTCCGTGTCGGACCGGGGCTTGGGAATGGGCGCACCATCCCGGAGCAAGAGAAGAAAAACACGGTCCGACACGGACCGGCTCGCTTGCTTGGGTGTGTTCAGTGGGCCCGGGCGGTGTTACATCGGCTTCTTGTCGATGGTCAGGTCGTACATCGAGAGGAGTTTCTCTTTGTCGAAGATCATCTCGGCCCGGCTGAGGCCGACGAGGTCGTACTCGGGGGTGAGTTCGATCGCGTCCACCGGGCAGGCTTCCTCGCACATGCCGCAATAGATGCAGCGGAGCTCGTCGATCTCGAACTTGGCCGGGTATTTTTCGCGGTCGTCCCAGGGGCTCTCGGCCGCCTCGATGTGGATGCAGTTGGCGGGGCAGATGGTCGGGCACATCATGCACGCCACGCACTTGACGCGGCCTGATTCGTCGCGGTTGAGGCGGTGAACGCCCCGGAAGTTATCGGGGAAAAGCCCCCCTTTTTCGAGGGGGAGGTCCTCGCGGCGGACCTCCGGATATTGCATTGTCCGGCTGGTTTTGCCCTGGCCGAAAGAGGTGATGAGGTGGCGCACTGTGGTGCGGAACCCACGAAAGACCTCAGGCAGATAGACCCGCTCAAGGGTGTTCATAGTGGGGGTGGAGAGTTCGATGATGTCTTCGTCGCGGATAGCCATGGCAGCGGAGTATAGAGCAGTCGGGTCGTGTGCCGATGGTGTGGTGGGCTTTGAACGAGGTAGAATGTCTCTATGGCTGGCAAGCGAGATACAACGCCGTTGTTTGAGGTGCTCAGTCAGGGGCGGCGTGCAGAGCCCCATGTGCCTGCTGGAGGGGTTGCGTCTGAGCAGCCTGCTCAGGGCGGGGCTGGGGGCGGGGCTGGGGGTGGTGCCGAGGTGGCATCTGGGGCGGCCAAGGGTGCTGGCCTTGGGGAGGTTCCGATCCGGATTGTGGGGGGCGTGGTCCAGATGCCTTTGGTCTATGCGGCTGTTGCGGTGGCTGTCGCCCTGGCAGCGGTGCTGGGGGCGTGGACGCTTGGGTTTCAACGGGGTGAGAACGAGGCTCGGTCAAAACAACGGCTGCTTGAGTCTGCGCTGGGGCCTGGGGCTCGAGTAGTTGAGCCTGGAACGAGTGGGGGGGGCACGGAGCACGCGGCCGGGCAACAGCCTTCGCCGCCGATCGATGCACCTCGACAACAGAACACACCCCAGACAAATCGGCCCATTCCCGCGGTTGGTCAGGCAACCTATCTGGTTGGGGCGGGAGGTACGGAGGCTGATCCTCGGCTTGTGATGCACAACTATTTGCAACTCGGGTCGCAGATTAGGGCTTCGGAAATTGTCTCTGCGGTCGATTTTCTATCGCAACGAGGGCTGGAGTGCTTTGGGGTGATTGATCCGAGGACTCGCGGGCGCAATGATGGTCCGCTGTATGTGTTGTTCGCGGGTCTGGGGTTTCCCAGCGGCGAGGCCGACAGCCCCGAGGCCCGGCGGTATCGTGAGCAAGTGCTCGCAGCCGGGGCAGCGTGGAAGCAGGCTGGCGGCGTCAAAGACTTTGACGATGCCGGGTGGGTGTTATACAAGCCCTAGGGCGGCGGACCCCAGAATCGGGGGCGTTCAAGATCGGAGACAGGAATATGAGCCTCGATTCATCACTAAAGAGCAAGGGCGGGCTGAAGGGCAAGCGGTCGGTTTTGACCCGGGCTGAGCGGATTGCCAAGCTGGTAGCCGAGAAGAAGATTGACACGCAGAAGGACGGCTCTCTGGGGCTGGCCAAGACGCTGTCGCGCTGAGTCGGTGGATTCTCGCATGAGAGTATTGCCGCTCCTCTGGCATTGCTTGGGGAGTGGTTTTCTTTTTTGGAAGTCTTGAACAAACAAGCCGGCAGGCTTTCAGAGGGGTGGGATTGATTACAAGGGGGCGGGCTTACAGGGGGCGGGCTTTCCAGCCCGACTTGGTGCAGCCTGAACGCGGCCATGCACAGGCCTGTCCAGTCTTGTGCAGCGATTCTTTTTTCCTGGGTGGAGCCCCGTATCGTTGGGCATGGATATCCAACGACTGATTTGTGACCGCCCCCGGACGATCGAGGTTTCGGGAATCCGGCGGGTCTTTGAGCTGGGGGCGAAACTCAAGGACCCGATTAATCTCTCGATCGGGCAGCCGGACTTTGCCGTGCCCGAGCCGATGAAGCGGGTAGCGATCGAGGCGATTGAGCAGGGGCGCAACGGGTATTCGCTTACACAAGGCATCCCCGAGCTGCGAGAGCGGGTCAAACGCGAACTGACAAACGATCTGGGCTGGTCGTTTGGCAGCAAGGCGGATCCGGTAGCGCTCATCACCAGTGGCACCTCGGGTGCGCTGCTGCTGGCGTTTCTGTGTCTGATGGGACCGGGCGAGGAGATCATCATCCCCGACCCCTACTTTGTGATGTACCCGCACCTTGCGTCATTGTGTGGGGGCAAAGCGGTGCGGTGTGATACCTATCCGGACTTTCGCATGACAGCTGCGCGGGTGGAGCCTTTGATCACCGAGCGGACCAAGGCGGTGCTGTGCAACTCGCCGGGCAACCCGACGGGCGTGGTGGCCACGCGGGAGGAGTGCCGGGACCTGCTGGACCTGTGTCGGCGCAAGGGAGTGCTGTTGATTTCTGATGAGATCTACGACGGGTTTACCTTTGAGGATGGGTTGACAGATGTTGCGGTTGGGGATACGGGTGTGGGGAAGTGTCCGAGCCCGGCACGGTTTGCGGGCGCGAGCGAGGATGTGCTGGTCGTGCGTGGGTTTGGGAAGACCTATGGCGTGACGGGGTGGCGGATGGGGTATGTTGCGGGGCCGGGGGAGTTGATTACGGAGATGGCGAAGATTCAGCAGTATACCTTTGTGTGTGCGCCGTCGATGGCGCAGTGGGGATGCTTGGCTGCGCTTGATTGTGATATCAGCGGGCATGTGCGCGACTATGAAGCTCGGCGTGATATGGTCGTCTCAATGCTCGGGTGCGTGACGAATCTGTCGGTTCCTGCCGGGGCTTTTTATGCTTTTCCTGAGGTACCGGCGGGGCTTGGGTGCAGCGCGACGGAGCTGTGTGACCGGGCGATCGAGCGGAATGTGCTGACGATCCCCGGGGGGATATTCAGCGAACGGGACACGCACTTTCGGCTGAGCTTTGCCACGAGGCCGGACAAGCTGGAACAGGGGTTGAGCGTGCTTGCGGAGCTGCTAAGTGGGTGAGAAGTGAGAAAAGGTGAGAAAAGGGGTCTGGGTGAGAAAAGGGGTGAGAAAAGGTGTCTGACATGCCCTGTAGAAAAGCTCCGTCCTGAGCCGATTTGAGATGTATGAGCACCGTCAGCAAGTCACCACGGAAGGTGGCGGCGGTCGCATTGGCCGTCGGTGACAGGATGTTGCCACGCTACGGCCATCGATTCAGCCGCCAC
>JAJRZG010000293.1 GCA_024275365.1 Planctomycetota bacterium
CAGACCTTCAAGGTCCACAACGGCCGGGCGTTTATGGAAGTGTACATTACCGAAGATATGGTCGGTCACAAGCTGGGCGAGTTCTCAGCGACGCGGACTTTCCGTGGTCACACAAACAAGAAGGAAGGGATCAGGTCGGGCAACTGAGGAGTTGTCATCCTGAGACCCAACCACCGAGGGTTGTGCTGTGAGGATTCGAGGCGAAAAACTCAAGCGTCTGAGCGAACAGACGGGTATTGGCATCGAGGAGCTTGTCTCGTCGGTCGAGCGTACAGGGCTCGAAGGCGATCGGGCTGCGAAGGCTGTCAACAACTGGATGTCCGGTCGTGATCACCCGCGTTGCAAGGCCCGCGATATCGCATCCATGGCACAGACGCTGGGGTGCGAGGTCCGCGAGATTGCGACCTTTACCAGCGAGATTAAGTTCCATCGTGGCAGCGACCGCAAGGCGAGGCTCATCGTGGACATGATCCGTGGCAAGCAGGCCGACGAGGCGTTGACGATCCTCTCGTTTGCCCCTCAGCGAGCAGCGGTCAATGTCAAGAAGGCGCTGGCGGCTGCGGTCGCCGATGCCGAGCTTGCCGATGCCGATGTCGGTGAGTTGTTTGTCGCCAAGGCGACCGTCGATACTGCCAAACCCCTCAAGAGGTTCCGTCCCAAGGATCGCGGGCGGGCTCATCAGATTCTCAAGCGACAATCGCATATCACCGTCAGTGTGCAGGAGCGTGACTAAATGGGCCAGAAAACACACCCATTCGGCTTTCGGCTGGGTATCACCGAGGCGCACCGGTCTCGCTGGTATGCACCCAAGGCTCTCTACGGCGAGCTGCTCGTCGAGGACGAGCGTATCCGCAGTTACCTCGACCGTCGGCTCAACAAGATGCCCCCGAGTGCGGCGGTCGCCGATATTCATATCGAGCGAACCCGCGAGGAGTTGAAGATCATCGTCCGGACAGCCCGTCCGGGGTTGGTCATCGGGCCCAAGGGCGCAGAGGTCGAGCGGATCACCCAGGAACTGACCTACATGACAGGCCGCAAGGTGGCGATCTCGATCGTCGAGATCAAGCAGCCAGACATGGACGCACAGCTGGTTGCCGATGGCATCGCCGAGCAGCTTAAGAAGCGGGGCGCGTATCGGCGAATCGTGAAGATGCGTGTCGAGGGCGTGATGCAGGCGGGTGCCCTTGGGGCAAGAATCCAGATTTCTGGTCGTCTTGGCGGGGCCGAGATGAGCCGAAAGCTCGATGTCCGTCTCGGAGCGCTCCCGCTCTCGACGCTGCAGGCGAACATAGATTACGGCTTTGCCGAGTCGATGACAAGCTACGGTGTGATCGGTGTGAAGGCGTGGATTTTCAAGGGTTTGTACGGTGAAGAAACCCAGCGAGAGGAAGAGCACAAATCGCGGGCTGCGGGTGCGACACCCCGGGCGAGGGGTCGCAGGTAGTCGCACCGATGCAACGAACGAACGATCGGCCTTGCTGCGAAGAGTGAAGGCCTGCATGAATGGGTTGGAAGGAAGTTTGAACCATGCCTCCATATAAGATTCCCAAGCGAGTGAAGTACCGCAAGGAGTTCCGGCGCGCCCGCGATCGCAAGGCGACC
>JAJRZG010000294.1 GCA_024275365.1 Planctomycetota bacterium
AGCCGTCGATCCCGCCGGCGTGCTCGATCACTCGCCTGCCGTCAGACTCGCGGAGCATCCACCCGAGCCCGTACCCAATGTCCTCGCTCATCGAGCTCTGCTCGGTCCATTGCTCGGCGTGGGTTTCTTCGCTGAGCAAGCGCGTGCCCTCAAACTCACCCCGCCCGAGTTGGAACTGCACCCAGTGCGACATATCGCGCACGCTTGAGTTGATCGACCCCGCCGGGCCGATCGCGTCGAGCTTGCGCATGGGCTGGTGCTCCCAATCCTCGGCCTCTGCGTCCCACAGATACCCCGTCGCCATCAAAGGATCGGCCTGTGCTGCGGCATAGGTCGTGTTCGAGTCGTGCATGCCCAGGGGCGCAAAGATGCGCTCGGCGATCAGCGTGTCCCAGTCACTCCCCGCGGCATTGCCCGCCGCCACACCCGCGACCAAAAAACTCTCATTCGAGTAGTTCCACCGCTCGCGAAAGGGGTAGAGCAACTCGGCTTGCCCCATGATCTCGATGATCTCGTCGCGCGTGACATTCGGCACGCCATACCAGGTCGCGTTCATCACAGCGTACCCCACACGGTGGCAGAGCAGATCGCGCACCACGATCTGCTCGTCGGCCTCGGCATCCATCATGTGAAACGCTGGCACATACTCGCGGACATGCCCGTCGTAGCTCATCACGCCGTCATCCACGAGCATCCCGATCACGGTCGCGGTGAACGCCTTGCTCGTTGAGCCGACAGCAAAGCGGGTGTCAGGCGTGACCTCGCGTCCGCTCTCGATATCCGCAACGCCGAAGCCCTGCAAGAGCACGACCTCGCCATCTTTGATGACTGCAAGTGCCGCTCCTGGAGCGTGCTGTTCGAGGCGTGCGCTCTCAAACTCCGCTTCGATCCACGCAAGCCGATCACTCAGGCTCGGACCCGCCTCGGTCACCGCCGCCGCTTCCGGCTGCGCCCACACCGGGTGTGCTGATACCAAGGCTCCACACGCCGCAATGGCGACAGCAGCCACTTGCAGTTTTCTAGAAGTTGACATGGTTTGATTCCTTCCAGCGATGTTGTTGGGCACCATCGTGTGCGGATTTCACACAGCGCAGGGTGCCAACGAGCACTATGATAGGGGATGGAACCCGACGATCATGTCTGTTTGTGCTACCGCGTTTCGCTGCGAAAGATCAGGTCATACCTTGCCCGCGAAGACCCGCCGGTCGCGTCGTTGATCTCTGAGTGTCTCGACGCGGGAACCGGGTGCCAGTGGTGCGTGCCGTTTCTTGAGCACCTGCACGACCAGCACAAGAATGGCGAGACCCCCGATCTCAAGATTTCGCCGCAGCGATACACCGAGGCGCGGACCGGCTTCCGCAAGAGCGGCGAGCGGGATGAGGTGATCGTGTCTGAAGCAACCGATGCCTAGGGCATCTTGCACAATCATGTTCTGCGTGCCCCGGCCATCCTGGCCCATGTGAGCGTCAGGGATAGCGGCATACGGCCATGCACGGCCAGGATGGCGGTGGCACACAGCAGATGAGATGATGTTCAATGCACTAATGCGGGCTGATGCTGGCAAGCAACCGCCCAGGCAATGCTACCGAAAGTAACCCCGCGGCTGCGAGCAGGATGCCAGTTACAAGAAACGCCGATGACAAACCTACTGCCCCGATCAACCACTGCGCGATCGGTGGCCCCGCTGCGGCAAACCCCCACGCCCCGCCAAGCATGAGCCCCGATGCCAACCCGGTCCGGTGCGGGAGCAGCCTCTGTGCGAGGGCGATCGTCACCGGCACCGTGCCCGCATACCCAACACCCGTTGCGATCGCTAAGGCGAACACCAAGGCTGAGAGCAGGCCGGGCACACTGAGCCACTGGGTGAATGCCCCGGCATAAGGGAACGCCACGATCGCGACTGCCCCGATGATGGGCACAACGATCAGTGCCGATTTTTCGTGGTGTTTGCGCATGAAGACCCCCGCGCTGAGCCCCCCGGCTGCCATCCCGATCTGCATGGCGCCCTGCATCGGGCCGTTGATCGTCGAGGCGCTCATGCGGACCGCGTCGGTCAGCTCGATCACCCCCGCGCGTGTCATCGCCAAGCCCTCACACCAACGGATGATGAGCTGCACCATCATCATGTTGACCGTAAACCGCAGGACATTGCCGATATAAAGCAGCCCGACAGCAACCCACCGTCCTCGCGCCTCCTCTTCTGACCATGAGGCGCGCTGCGCATGGGCATCGCTTTGGCGGTGGGGCACGCGTGCGATCGCCCAGACCATGACCCCCACGATGCACAGCCCGGGGATCATCAGCCAGACATAGCTCTGGAGACCGAAGTGCTTGACGAGCAGCGGGCTGAGCATGTTGGCCGAGACACCCCCGGTCATTCCTGCAACAAAGAAGAGCGAAACGCCCAGCGACCGCTTCCGCCCTGCAAGCTGGCCCACTGCTGCTGCAGCTGCCGGGTGGAAGGCTCCGATCCCGGCTGTCCCGATGATCTGGATGATGAGCAGGTCCTCGAAACTCCGAGCAAAGCCCACCAGCGAGAACGCCGCCACCGCCAGGGCAAAGGAGAACGGCGCGAGCAGGCGTGTATCAAATCGGTCCCCAAGCCACGCCACCGCTGGTTGCACCAATCCCGAGCAGAGCCCGCCAGTGCCGAGGATGATCGCCCCCTGGGTGGGGGTCATATCGAGACGACCCTCGAGGACACTGAGAATCGGGATGAAGAGAAAGCTGAAAAAATCTACCACACCATGGGTTGCGATCGTCGCTCCCAGGCGAGCGGGGCGCAACGGGACCACGGGTTCAGCATCGACAGCCGGTATTTTGGTCGGTCTTTGAGGTGGCGTTGCGGTGGACATCGGCGGGGCAAGGGTATTCGTCCCGAGCACCCTCGCACACCCCGCTCTTTCCCCAAAACCTACGGAGAAGAGCCTCCGGTTCCAGGGCAATGCCCTTGTGTTTCGGGCCAATCCCGGTTAGATTCACTCTATGCGAGTGTCGGCACCAACTACCTTATCACGGGCAACGCTGTGGTCAGCGATCGTGGTCACCGGGTCTGTCGGCGTGGTGATCGCTGCGCTCGCTGGGGGGTTCGGGCGTGCCAGCCCGCCTTTGCCGCCTGCACCCGAGCGGGAGATCGACTTCAACCGCGATGTCCGGCCCATCCTCTCCAACAACTGCTACAACTGCCACGGCCCGGACTCGGCATCCCGCGAAGCCGGGCTGCGATTTGATATGCGCGAGAGCGCTGTTGGGGAGCTTGAGTCGGGCGGATGGGCGATCGTGCCGGGAGATGCTGCCGCCAGCGAAATGATCTCCCGCATCACGCATACTGATCCTGATGAGATTATGCCCCCGCCCGACAGCGGGAAGACCCTGAGCCCGGAACAGATTGAGACCCTGAGGCTATGGGTTGAATCGGGTGCCGAGTACCGCAGGCACTGGTCGTTTGAGCCGCCGTTCAAGCGCACGCTGCCGAGGGTCAGTGATGCGTCGTGGTGCGTGAACGATCTGGACTGGTTCGTGCTTGGGCGTTTGGATGAAGAAGGGCTTGTACCCTCGGCGCGCGCCGAGAAGGAGACCCTCCTCCGCCGCGTGAGCTTCGACCTGACCGGGCTGCCTCCAAGCCTTGCAGAGCTCGATGCGTTCCTCGCAGACACCGAACCCTATGCCTATGCCCGCGCGGTCGATCGCCTGCTCGATTCGCCCCGCTATGGCGAGCATATGGCGCGGCTCTGGCTCGACGCGGCCCGCTATGGCGACACCCACGGCCTGCACCTCGACAACGCCCGGCAGATGTGGCCCTGGCGCGATTGGGTGATCAAGGCGTACAACGACAACGAGCCCTATGACCGCTTCACCGTCGAGCAGCTCGCCGGCGACATGCTGCCCGAGCCGACCAGCGATCAGATCATCGCGACCGGCTTTCATCGGAACCATGTCTCAACCAACGAGGGATGCGTGATCCCCGAAGAGTTCCAGATGAAAAATGTCGCCGACCGCCTCTCGACGACCGGCACGGTCTGGATGGGGCTCACGCTGTCCTGTGCCCATTGCCACAAGCACAAGTTTGACCCTATCTCGCACACCGAATATTACGAGATGTTCGCGTTCTTTAATAACACCACCGAAAGCCCCATGGACGGCAACCGGGCCGACTGGGCACCGATCGCCCGGGCATTAACACCCGAGCAGGACCGGCAGCTCGCGGTCTTTGCGTTGCGAGCCGAGGCGATTTCTGGCGAACTCGATGCGCCCTCGCCCGAGATCGACGCCGAGCAGGAATCCTGGCGCACCGCTGCTGCCAATACATGGGCTGATGGCTGGTCGGTGCTCGAGATCACAGATGCCACCTCAACCAACAACTCAACACTCCGCTCACTCGACGATGGTTCGGTCCTTGCTGAGGGTGAGAACCCCGCGACAGAGACCTACGACCTTGTGGCACGCACCGATGCCACCAACCTCCGTCTGCTCCGGCTCGAAGCACTCACGCACGAATCGCTGCCCTTTGCTGGCGCAGGGCGGGCTGAGAACGGCAACTTCGTCCTCAGCGAGATCGAGGTCCATGCGAGTTCCATCGCTGACCCCACAATCTGTGTGCCTATCAACTTCGTTGCAGCAGCCGCAGACCACCAGCAGATGGACGGCCCGTTCCCCATCACAGCCGCCATTGATGGCATCGTCGATGGGTCCAACGGCTGGGCGGTCGATGGCATGACACGCCGCGAGGATCGGCTCGCGGTCTTTGTCGCGGAGCAGCCCTTCGGGTTTGCAGGCGGGACCGAAATCCGCGTTCGGCTACGCTTCGAGTCGCAGTACCCAAGTCACGCTATTGGTCGTGTGCGCCTTGCGGTTTCGGGTGAGGACGCACTGTATCAAACAGTCGCACCAGTCGGGTTTGGTGTGTGGCAATCCGCAGGCCCCTTCCCCGGCGGCGATGCGAACACCGCGTATTACAGGGTCTTTGGCCCTGAAAGCAACCCCGGCTCACTCAACCCGGACGCAACATTCGATCATGATCTGGCTTGGGTGCTGCGCCCAGAATGGATCGATGGTTCGGTTCACACGCTCGAGGGCGAGATGTCCGCGACCTATCTCTCGCGGTCGATCTTTGCGCCCATCGCCCGCACAGTCACCCTCTCGCTCGGCAGCGACGACGCGATCAAGCTCTGGCTCAACGGGCGACTCGTGTATGAAAACAACATCGCCCGGGGTGTCGCACCCGACCAAGACTTCACCGAAATTGACCTACTCCCCGGCGAGAACCGCCTGCTCATGAAGGTCGTGAACTTCTCGGGTGGCTACGGGTTCTACTTCAAGCCCGACAGCGATGCCGGGGGGAGTGAATACCTGCAGATGGCTCCACTCTTTGCAGCCGATGCGCTCGATGAGGGGCAGGCGAGAACACTGCGCCGCTACTTCCGCCGCAACCACTCGCCGAGGATGCAGGAGTTGTTCATGTTGCTGACCGATCTCAACGCCGAGCGCGAGGCGTTCGAGGGCTCGCTGCCCTTCTCGCTTGTGATGCAGGAACGCGAGGAACGCCGCCCGACCTACCGCCTGCACCGGGGCGAGTATGACCAGCCCCGCGAAGAGGTCAAGCCGGATGTCCCCGACGCGCTCCCGTCGATGGGCGAGCTGCCTCGCAATCGGCTGGGGTTTGCCGAGTGGCTTGTACAACCCGAGAACCCGCTCACAGCCCGCGTCACGGTCAATCGCCTCTGGCAGCAGCTCTTTGGCATTGGGCTCGTCAAGACATCGGGCGACTTTGGTTCGCAGGGCGAATGGCCGAGCCACCCCGAGCTGCTCGACTGGCTCGCGGTGGAGTTTGTCGAATCGGGCTGGGACACCAAACATATGCTCCGTCTGATGGTGACGAGCGCCACCTATATGCAAGACTCAGCGATCACTTCAGAGCTGCTCGCCCGCGACCCCGACAATCGGCTGCTCGCCCGGGGGCCACGGTTCAGGCTCGAAGCCGAAGAGATCCGCGACCAGGCACTCTTTGCCAGCGGGCTCCTGGTTGAACAACTCGGCGGTCCGGGGGTCAAGCCCTCCTTACCGCCCGGGCTCTGGGAGGCTGTCGCCTATACAGACAGCAACACCCGGAGCTACACACAGGACACGGGTGATGCGCAGTACCGCCGGAGTATGTACACCTACTGGAAGCGCACAAGCCACCCGGCCAACCTCGCCGCGTTTGATGCGCCCAACCGCGAGAGCTGCATTGTTCGCCGATCACGGACCAACACGCCCATGCAAGTGCTTGTTTTGCTCAATGATCCGCAGTTTGTCGAGGCTGCTCGCGTGCTTGCGCAGCGTGTGCTCCTTGCTGAGCGTGAGCCCGAGGCGCAGCTGTCTCGTGCCTTCCGTCTGCTCACTTCGCGCAGACCCGAAGCGGACGAACTTGCCACACTGCTCGATCTCTATGAGCAAGAGCGCAGTTTCTACGCCGTAAACGACGACGATGCAGCCGCTCTGCTCTCGGTTGGTGCTTCGCTCCGTGACACCTCGATCGACCTTGCCAACCACGCTGCAATGACCATTGTCACGACCACGATCATGACCCTCGACGAGACGATCACCAAGGGATAGGAGGCCGGATGGACCCGCTGTGGGAAAGCAGAGTGCTTGAAACCCGTCGACAGTTCTTTAGTAGAGCCGCTACGGGGATCGGAGCCGCAGCCCTTGCATCGCTGATCCACCCGGGCCTCGCGTCCGGTTTGAGCGAGGTGCAGGGCGCACCCCGCGGCATCGGCCCGCACTTTGCGCCCACCGCAAAGCGTGTGATCTACCTGTTCCAGTCCGGCGCGCCCTCCCAACTCGACCTCTTTGACCACAAGCCAACCATGCGAGACCGCTTCAACACCGACCTGCCCGAGAGCATCCGTATGGGCCAACGGCTCACGACCATGACCTCGGGGCAGGACCGATTTCCGGTCGCCCCCACCATATTCAAGTTTGCCAAGCACGGGCAAAGCAGGGCCTGGGTCAGCGAACTCATGCCCCACACCGCCTCGATCGCCGATGAGCTCTGCTTCATCAAGACCGTCCACACCGAAGCGATCAACCACGACCCGGGCATCACCTTCATGCAGACCGGCTCGCAGATACCCGGCCGCCCGAGCATGGGCGCGTGGCTCAGCTATGGACTAGGCTCAGAGAACGCCGACCTCCCCGCCTTTATTGTCCTCATCAGCCAGGGCAGCTCAAAGCGACCCGACCAGGCGCTCTTCTCCAGGCTCTGGAGCACAGGGTTCCTGCCCAGCGAACACCAGGGCGTGCAGTTCCGCGGCGAGGGGGACCCCGTGCTCTACCTCTCAAACCCGGCCGGTGTCAATCGTACAAGCCGACGCCGCATGCTCGATGCGATCGCCGCGCTCAACGCCCAACAGTTCCGCCGTGCTGGCGATCCTGAGATCAACGCGCGCGTCGCAGCGGGTGAGCTTGCCTTCCGCATGCAGGCTTCCGTCCCAGAACTCACCGACCTCTCGACCGAGCCCGAGAGCACCTTCGACCTCTACGGCCAGGACGCCCGCACGCCCGGCACCTACGCTGCCAACTGCCTGCTCGCGCGGCGCCTTGCGGAAAAAGGTGTGCGGTTTATCCAGCTGTATCATCGAGGCTGGGATCAGCACGGGGACCTGCCCAGCGATATCCGCCTCCAGTGCGGCGATACCGACCAGGCCTCGGCGGCGCTCGTCCTTGACCTCAAACGCCGGGGGCTGCTCGACGATACGCTCATCGTCTGGGGCGGTGAGTTCGGACGCACCATCTATTCACAAGGCACGCTCACCGAGACCGACTACGGCCGGGACCATCACCCGCGGTGCTTCACTGTCTGGATGGCAGGCGGCGGGATCAAACGCGGCATGAGTTATGGCACAACCGACGACTTCTCCTACAACATCGTCGATAAGCCCGTCCATGTCCATGACATGAACGCCACGATCCTCCACTGCCTCGGCATCGACCACACCCGGCTGACCTACCCTTTCCAGGGACGCGACTTCCGCCTCACCGATGTCAGTGGCACGGTCGTCAACGACATCCTTCTATGAGCCCGGGGACACGCATGAAGCGAAAGCTCTTCTTACTCTCCCTCGTGCTTGTTGCCTCGGCGTGTTCGCCCGCGCTTGCTGCCGGGCTTTCCCCCACAAGCACTCCCAGCGTGCTCGAGAACATCCCCCGGCTGATAGGGAGGCTGCACCCGGTTGTGGTCCACTTCCCCATCGCCCTCCTCGCTGTGGCAGTCCTGTTCGAAGTCATTGCGATCGTCGTCAAGAAAGAACGAATCAGGCCTTCAACCTCGGGGCTTGCGTGTGTAGTGATCGGTGCGCTCGGCGCGTGCATCGCCGCCTGGGCCGGTTGGCTCAACGCCGACCTCGAACCCCACGGCAAGGGTGTCGCCGACTTTGTCGAGGTCCACCGCTGGCTCGGGATCACTACCGCCGGGCTTGCTGCTCTGGCGCTTGTCGGGGGCCTCTTTGGCGCAACAGGCAAAGCCCGGGGCATGACCGCCCTCTACCGCGTCACACTCGTGCTTGCAGCTGGTGCAGTCGGCGTGACCGGGCACTGGGGCGGCTCGATCGTCTATGGCAAGGGCTATCTTACCGAGATGCTCTTCCCCAGGTCCGCGCCCCAAGCCCCGGATATCGAGGCCATTCTCGCCGAACTCGAAGCCGCAGAGACAACACTCACCATCGACTTTGCCACGCAGATCGCCCCGATCTTTGCCAACAACTGCATCAAGTGCCATGGCCCGGACAAGTCCAAGGGTGGCCTCCGCCTCGATGCATGGCAGTATGTCTTTGACGACCGCGATGCCGACGAGCAGGTCATCATCCCCGGCGATGCCTTCTCAAGCGACCTCTCCTTCCGTATTGCACTCGCGCCCGATGACGAAGACGCCATGCCCCCAGAAGGCAAGGGCGACCCGCTCACTCCCGCAGATGTGGCTCTGATCGAGACCTGGATCAACGAGGGCGCGATCTGGGCTGATGTCCCGATCATCGCGCCGGCGATCGAGGTCGCAGAGAGTGACGAACCATCCGAAAAGGCTGCCGCTGACCCCATGCTGGTCTTTGATGAAGCTGCCCAAGCCCGGCAGGCCGAGGTATTGATCGCGCTCCGCGATCGCGGCGTTGTGGCCCAGCAACTCATCCTCAACGAACCCTGGGCCGAGGTGCGATTCGATCTTCGGCGTGAGGGTGTTACCAATGCCGACTTTGCACTCCTCGAACAACTCGCCCCAACGCTCATCTCACTCAACCTCGCCGGAACATCCATCACGGACCAGGAGCTCGTGTTACTCTCTCGGCTTGGCGTGCTCCAGAGGCTGCACCTCGAGCGCACCGCGATCACCGATGAGGGCATCACACACCTCACAAGCCTGAGCCAACTCCGCTACCTCAACCTCCACCACACCGCGATCACCGATCAAGGGCTCATCACGCTCGCTTCGCTCCCAGCCCTCGAACACCTCTATTTGTGGGAGACCGGTGTCACTCCCCAGGCGGCCGCACTGCTCGGTGCCCTCAAGCCCACGATGCTCGTCGAGATCGGCAAAGCACCGACACCAGCGGATTTTGACACCCAGCCCGAAGAGCACGAATCTGAAAACTGAACCCTGTGTACCGGTCTCAGCACCCCGCTGCCCATGCGCTGAGGAACACGATCACATCTCGCGTATCAATCACGCCGTTGTCGTCAAAGTCCGCCCTGGGGTCTTCGACGGTCCAGAGGTTGAGGAAGAGCACGACATCGCGCGTATCGACAAGCCCGTCCTCGTTGATGTCTGGCGGGCAGGCGGGCTCGCACGCATCGGGGTCGCCGTTGCCGTTGTTGTCGTCACAGTTGGTGCCCGCGCCCATCCATGTTGCGCCCGCCGCGATTGCCTCGGCCTCGGTCAGCACAAGGCAGAACCCATTGGGGAAGCACGCTGCCCCGACGGGGTCTGGGCAGATCACATCGCCGCAGACCGTCCCGTCGCCCATATAGATGCCACCAAGTGCCGCGGCTTCTTCGGGCGTGACATCATCCACGCATGTCCCGTCAGGCAGGCACGCCGCGCCGGTCGCAAAGCATGTAAATGTCGCGCACTCGGTTCCTGCACCGCCGGGGAGGCCGCCCGCCGAGGTACAGTCTGAGGGCCGAAGGTCCAGGCACCCGCCCGTTGACTCAAAGCAGCACGCCTCCGTCAACTCGACGCACTGCGTGTCGGCGCAGTTGGTGTCGTCGCCCTGATACACCCCGCCCGCAGCCGTGCAGTCCTCCTCGGTCGATTCCACACAGGTCCCGTCTTGCAAACAACACGCCCCTGTCGCGCCATTGCAGTTCAGGCTCGTCCAGGTCATCCGCATGACCCAGTCCCCGCTCGGGCGGCAGGCCTGATTCAACCCCGCGAAGTTTGTCCACCCACCGTTCGGTGGGCACCCGAAGGGCCCGCAATCCAAGCCCTTGAGCCAGTTCCCCGTCGAGCTCTGCAACCCCGACACATCCGTCGTCGGGAAGGCATTCCGATTCGACGGCGGCGGCACAAAGCACGGGTCCTTAATCTGAAAGTTGTGCTTGTCGATCCTGTACCCAAACGAGATGATGTTCGTCCCCCCCGCATTCGTCAGGATGATCTGGTTCGGATCGTTCGGATCGACCGACACCTGCACATTGATCCCGTTCGTCCCAGGGGGCAGCTCGATGTGCGGCAGGATCACACCATCAGACGAATACTCCGCGACCGGTGCCCCCGAGTTGGGAGGGCCGTCCCACACCAGGATCGACCACTCGGTCGTCGTGCTCTCGATCGCCTGAGAGGTCGCGAAGATCATCTCCATCAACTCGACCCGTACCGGGAACTGATCGGGTGTCAGCGTGTAGCTCGCTGCTGCGATCTCTTGCTCAGCAAACCCCGCTTGGAGCACAAAGCTCCCGCCGCTAAAGTTGGCATCCGTATGACTCGAAGTCACCGTACACCCGCGATACTGCGGCCCCGGGGGGATATCGACATCGCTCACCCAGTCGCCATCGGTCTCGATGTGCATGAAGAAGAGGCTGTCGATCTCCACCCGCTGCTCGACGCGTCTCGACGGCGGGTCAGCCGGGGCAGCCGAGGGGCGGGCTGTCTGTCCATAGACCAAAGACGCAGTAATCGCAAGAACAGCAAGAGCACAACACCGCATACCACAACCTTCCATGGCTTCTCCTCCCGTGAGCACGGGTCTCCAGACACTCCCCATACGGGACAGAGTGGGCCTCAGATTACCCGAATCGGGTGGTTTTTCCAAGGCTTTGAGCCGTTGTCCGAGAATATCACGCCATATGAGCAGCGATTGGTGCCAGCAACGCCAGCAGTTCCCTGTGCAGCAGGCTGTTGCTTGCCACACCCGTAGGGTGGTACGCGCCCTCGCGCCCTCGCCAATCGCTCATACACCCCCCTGCCTCGGGATAAATCACCTGCATCGGTGCGATATCCCACGGGTGCAAGACCGGCTCGACCACCGCATCCACCCGCCCCGTCGCACACAGCACATGCGCGTAGCAATCGCTCCACCCCCGGGTCGATCCGAACCGATCGAGCAGCACCGTCATCGCCGACTCGGCCTGCACCTGCTCAAAGTAGTCAAACGAGGTCGTACACATCATCGCAGACGACACCTCTTCGACACGCGACACCCTCGCCTCCCGTGGCTCATCACCAGGCGAGCGGCTGTGCCACGCCCCACCACCCTCGCTCGCATACACCGTCTCACCCAACGCCGGCATCTGGATCACCCCGACATGGGTCTTCTGTGCATACTCACACGCCACGAGCGTTCCATACAGAGGAACCCCGCGCACAAACGAGGCTGTGCCATCGATCGGGTCGAGCACCCACCGCCACCCGCTGGCCGAGGGTTTTTCGTCAAACTCTTCGCCGAGGATGCCGTCCTCGGGAAATGCCCCCCCGATCAATCCGCGCAGGCACAACTCAGCCTCACGGTCGGCGGTTGTTACCTCGCTCCCGTCCTGCTTCCGCTCGACTGCAAACCCCGAGCCGCCGAAATACCCAAGCGTGATGTCCCCGGCTTGGCGTGCAAAGTCGAGCGCCGCAGCCATGCGTGCCGCAATCCCCTCAGCAATCCCCGCTGGCGTGTCACTCATGCCCAGATGCTATCCGACCTGACAGGCAGGTGGGTGGTGAAGAAGTGGGGAAGACATTTCACCGCTGAGGACGCAGAGTTTCGCTGAGTGAAGGCAGAGGAGAAAGGCAGTTTTGCCACAGATAGACACAGATAAAGGCAGAAGAATGAATGGTGGCACGGCTCTCCGAGCCGTGAGTTAATGGGATTGTTCAATCCGCACGGCTCGGAGAGCCGTGCCACCATGGCCTTTATCTGTGTCAATCTGTGTCTATCTGTGGCGAGTTCTCTTCATGCCTTTTCTCAGCGAAACTCTGCGACATCAGCGGTGAAAACCACACATCAGTCCGTGTAATCGCCATCGTCCCAGATATCCAGATCGGTAATCACCACGGGCTGAATCAACTCGCCATGCCCGTCAAAGTGGATCGCTGTTGCCCCGCCATCGTGACGGTTCGGGTCAATCCTCTGGTTGCGTGGATTTCGGATATGCCCGGGCGCACGGACATCATAGAAAAGAGCGATATTGAAGTCGTCATCGCCTTGTCGCTCGACATCATCCCAGTTCGACCCGTCTTCATCGATGGCATAATCGGTCAGGTAGACTTTTTCTGAAGGCCTAAACACCTCAAGAAGGCGGTGTGTCTGCTTAAAGCCGTTGCGCCCGTTCGAGACCTCACCCGGCGCAGTAAACCGCAGCCCATTGTTCACATAATGAATCTGGTGCCGATCATCGTTTGGGCGCGCGGGGTCCTTAAAATACTCGGCCCGTTCATAGCGATCCCGCATCGGCTCATACCAGTCCGCGTTCTGATCGAGCAGAGGGCGGATCGCCCGTGGCCAGCTCCTCTCCCCGTTGGGCCAATCCCGCGCCGGTGCCCCGTCGGCCTCGCGAGGGATATACCCGTCCCACGAGTCCGCGTACATCATTAGCCCCGCGCCGATCTGCCTCTGGTTTGACATGCACACCGATTGCCTGGCTGCCCCTCGCGCCCGCCCCAGCGCCGGCAGCAGGATGCCGATGAGCAACGCAATGATCGCAATGACCACCAACAACTCGATCAGTGTGAACGCACATGCCCCCCGGGCGTGTCCGATTCTGGTTGTTTGCATACGAACACCATACCACAACCATGCCGATATATCGAGAAGAATTCTGCGAAGATCACCTTGTGTTCGTACAGATTCAGCGTTTCTGGGCACTCACGCGCAGAACAACCACCGGGTTTGTTACGCCTGTTTTCGGACTCAAAGAGCAACTATAACCGCGAGGTTCCCCTCTCGGCTCGGCACAGATCACACCGTGTGCCGCACTCTACTCCGACGCATCCGTCAACGGCGGCGGCGCGATCGTCTCCACCGCAGGCGGTGTCGAGACCTCAGGCCCATCGCGCAGCGTCAGATCAATCCGACGAGAGTGGGCTGGTGGCACATCGATCCGGTTCCGCTTGTTGCCATAACGGTTGCCAGCCTTCATCACTGCCCAACGCATCGTGCCAGACATATACTTGTCACGGTCGGCAGGCTTGTCATCAAAGTTGATGACCAGTTGCTGCCCGACCGGGATATCCATCGCAAAGACCACCTCATCGGTCCGCGTGTCCACCACCGCGATCGTCTTGGGCATCAGGGCGCTGCTGATATAGGTAAACTCATCGAGTGAGGCCCCAGAGCCACCCTCGTCATAGAACGGGCGGTAGGGCGAGGTCGGGCCGCACGCCGAGGCAAAGAGTGCCCCCGCAACACACAGGCCACAGAAAGTGCGATGGATGTTGTTTGCCATGTCAGACTCACTCCTGCTGTGCATTCTCTGTGTGGTGCCCTCCCCAGGAGCAGCACCATGGATGACGGGATTCTCGGACCAGTTCCAGTTGGCAGCACGGTCTGCTGCACCACGCAAGTCTACGCCCCCGACCGACCCGGTTCGGCCCGGCAGATACGCCCGCCGACCCAGGCTGGTTCAGAGGTCACACCCTCCCTATCGGTAGTCCCACCCCCCCTTCTATAGCCAAGCCCGCCCCGGTGGCACGGTTCTCCGAACCGTGATTCAGGCCCCCCGACCGCGAATCCCCCATAGACTCCCCCGAGACCCCCATGCACCCACCAAACCTCCGCATCGGCCACGGCTACGACCTCCACCGCCTCGAACCCCTCCCCCCACTGGGCAAGGGCCGACCCATGGTTATCGGCGGCGTCCGGTTCGACTCCCCCTTCGGCCCCGTCGGGCACTCAGATGCCGACGCCCTCGCCCACGCCATCACCGACGCCCTCCTCGGCTCGATCGGCGAGCCGGACATCGGGCAGCTCTTCCCCGACGACGACCCCCGCCACGAATCCCAAGACTCCGCAGACTTCCTCACCGAGGCCATCTGGCGCATCCGCCAGGCCGGCTATGAGCTGGCCAATCTCGACGCTACCGTCGTCCTCGAAGCCCCCCGCCTTAAAGACCGCAAGCCCGAGATCATCACCCGCCTCGCCGACATTCTCGGTGTCGATACCGACCGGATCAACATCAAAGGCAAAAGCCACGAGGGGGGCGATGCGGTTGGCCGCCGCGAAGCCATCGAGGCACACGCGGTAGTGCTCATCGCACGCACCAACACCTAACGCCCCGGACGGGGGCTTACCGAACTCAGAGACAAGATAACCACCCACATGGGCGGGGGCTTCCCTCCTGCACCCCGAGAGGGGTGGTCTTCAATAGCCGGGGGTGAAGCAAAGCGACATCCCCGGTCTCGAGCGCATCGCACTAAGACCCCGAAAGGGGTCCTCTTTTCAAGGGACCCTGCGAGCACCCCTGCCGGGGTGCGTGGTGCTCGATGGCAGCCGTCCGGGGGTGTCGTCCGCTGCGCGGGACTCCACCCCCGGCTATTCACTCTCAGCCCTACGGGCTGGAAGAAAGAAGGCACAAGACACTCTCAATGTGCAAATAGTGTATAGATTGCGTATAACTGTTCAGAGATTCCAAAACCTAGTTCGGGCGAAAGACCGGGTTGTTCAACCAACCATAAGGCCTGTTGCGGACTCCGCCACGACGCCTGGGATCATAGATCTGGAACCAGTTCCCGTCACCCCGCTTATTACTTGCATAGATATCATTGGCCTCAAAGTCGGCCCGACGGTTCTGAGTCGGCTCGTCGCCATCGTTGGGGGCCTTAAATGTCTGGACGCGGCCATCAACGAGCCAGATATTCCCGCCCTCAGCATGGCGGGTCGTCACCTGGTCAAAGTTCCCCCACAACCCATCACGGTACTGATCGTTGTACCAATATGTGCTCTCTTCCCAGAAGATCGGCACATCGTCAAACATCGTCAGCTGCTCATACCCCGCGGATGAAAGCTGGTACCGGTTGGGCATGCTCGGCGGGATATACCCCACCCGGACATACGACCCCAGCCGATACCCGTGCGTGTATGACTCCATGCAATAATCAAAGTTCAGTTCCGCATTTCGGAACACACCCTGCTGGTTGCCCCCCTTGCCGACACCCCTGCGTTTGTTCGTCGGGCACTCCCCGATCGCGTCGGCATCGTCCACATACTGATAGAGGTAGCCGTGCTCCTCTGTTTTGTCCCAGCGCCCGTTGTTATTGGCATCAACAAAGTTCCAGTTCCACTGATCCCAGATCGCTTCTTCATTATCATTGGCATAGGTCAGCACCGCTGTCCCGATCTGCCGCATGTTTGACATACACACCGTCTGCTGCGCCACCGCCCGCGCCTTGCCAAGCGAGGGCAGCAAGATCCCAATGAGCAGCGCGATGATCGCGATCACCACCAACAACTCAATCAGCGTAAACGCGCGACAACCCTTACGTCGTGTCATACCCAACTCCGATGCGCTGCGACCAGCAAAAGCCCGCACTTGTGACAAGGCCTGAACCCGAGGCCGCCAGAACAGCAGCCACCAACCCAGCATACACGATCCTCCCACACACACAACCCGGATTTCACCCGGGGGGTCCGATACCATCCGCCCCATGGCTTCTGAGCACTCCTCCCAACACACCACCCCGCGGCCCCGCCACCACCGCCGCCGCATCGTCCTCGGCCTTGCGATCTACCTCGCCCTCCTCGCCACTTCTCACCTCGTGCAACGGCTGCAATCCTCTTCGCAGTTGCCAGACCCCAGCCAACTCGCTGTCGAAATCCCCTTGACCAACACCCAGGGCAAACTCCCCGGACCGCCCCAACGCATCGCCTATCGCCGCTGGCAACCCGAAAGCACCCAATCCGACAGCACCCGCGAGCGACTCCCCGTCATCCTCCTCCACGGCTCCCCGGGCAGCAGCTCCGCCTTCAACCTTCTCGGCCCACTCCTCGCTCGCGCCGGCTATGACACCATCGCCCCCGACCTCCCCGGCTTTGGCAACTCGACCAAACGCATCCCCTCGTATTCGTTCCTCGCGCACGCACACGCCATCATCCTCTTCATGGACACTCTCGGCATCGAACGCGCCCACATCGTCGGGTGGTCACAGGGCGGCGGTGTCTCGCTCCAGATGGCAGACCTCGCCCCAGAACGCACCGCCACCATCACACTCATGTCCTCGGTCGGTGTTCAGGAAGCAGAAGGGTCAGGCAGCTACTCGTTCGAGCACTTCAAGTACGCGCTCGGGTATGTCGGCCTTGTCCTCGGCGGCGAACTCATCCCTCACTTTGGCATCCTCGGCGATCACGACTTCCGCCGGTCCTTCATCCGAAACTTCTGCGACTCAGACCCACGCCCCTTCCGCAGCATCATGCAACGCCTCGACACCCCCACCCTCATCCTCCACGGCAAGGACGACTTCCTCACACCCGAATGGGGCGCACGCCTCCACCACCAGCTCATCACCCCGAGCACACTCATCATCCTCGATGCCTCGCACTTTTTGCCCTTCGCACAGGCAGAAGAAACCACCCGCCGCCTGACCCACTTCTTCGAGCAGAACAGCACACCCGGCAACACCTTCCGCCGCGAAACGATCGACCTGACCACGCCCGTGACATCACTCGGCGCACGCGCCAACCTCGCCATGCTCGCTCTTCGGCAGCACATCCCGTGGTGGGTCGTGATCCTCACGCTCGCGGCTCTGACATACAAGCGGGCTGAACTTGTTGCCGCCGTCGCGGGTCTTGCCGTCTCGATGGGGTGGATCGATGCCGGGGTCGCGGCTGCGGGCTTGCTCCTGGGCATCACCGCACGCTCAACTCGCCCACCCCACGAGCCGATCCGTGTCGGACCGATGCCTTTCCTTTCCTTTCTCTGCGCCCCCCTCCAACCCTGGCGATGGGATCAAAACACCTCTATTCCAAGAGGTTTCCTCCCACTGGCCCCATCAACCATCCTCGGCACCGCGATCGGCTGCATCCTCTGGACTGGTCTCGCATTCCTCGCAGCCCTCATTACCGCCACCCTTGTGCGCGCGCCGCTCGATGACAGCCTCCCCGCCCTCATCACCGCCGCCGTTGCAGCACTCCTCGTTGTGCGCACCCTGGTCTTTGCCTGCACCTGGATCGGCAGGCAACGCCTCAAAGCAACCCTCCGCCGCACTATCAAGCACGAGTTATGGCCCGCGTGGGCCTACTACTGGCCGCTCGTCCCCTGGTGTACCTGGCTCGGGCTCCGCCACGGCGGCCTCATGAGCTTCACCTGCGCAAACCCCACCATCGCTGACGGTGGCGGCATGATCGGCGAGAGCAAGCACGACATCCTCCGCGCACTCGCCCCACTCGGTGACGCTGTCCTCCCTGCAATCTTCATCCCACCCAATGAGTCCAACACCCGCTTCCATACGCTCAAAGCCGCCATGAACGAAGGCACACTCCCGCCCGACTATCCGCTCGTCCTCAAGCCCGATGCCGGGCAACGCGGCTATGGCGTACGCATCACGCGGTCTGATGCCGACGCGAAGGACTATCTTGTGCGCATGGACCGCGCGGTCATTGCTCAGGCCTACCACCCCGGCCCAATCGAGATTGGCATCATGTGGGCCCGCAACACCGCGCCCCGCACAGGCTCAGACAACACAGGCCGCGTGCTTTCGCTCACTATCAAGCACTTTCCACAACTCGAAGCCGACGGCAGGCACACACTCGAACAGCTCATCTACCGCCACCCTCGCTACCGATGCCAGGCCGACATCCTGCTCGCGCGCCTCGCCGACACGCGGCACGACATCCCCAAAGCTGGCGAACTCGTCTCCCTCGGCTCTATCGGCAACCACTCCCAGGGCTCGATTTTCTGTGCTGCTGACGAGCACATCACCCCCGAGCTCGAAGCCTGGATCGACCGAGCCGCCGGTGCGTTCTGCGCGCCGACACGCCACAGCGTCCCGCTGCCCGAGGGAGACAACGGGCTCGACTTCTGCCGATTTGATATCCGCGTTCGCTCACTCGATGATCTCCACGCCGCCCGCAACCTGGGCATCATCGAGCTCAACGGCTCGTCCGCCGAATCAACCAGCATCTACGACCCCGACAAGTCGCTGCTCTGGTCGTGGCGAGCACTGCTCGCACAGTGGGCCGCCCTCTACACACTCGGCGGCTGGCGTCGCGCCCAAGGCGTCCGCCCGATGGGCCCGCGCACACTCCGCAACGCATGGCGAGACTTCCACCGAAACTGCCCCCCGATGCATGTCGCCAAGTGAGGATATATTCGGATCCCCCAAAATACTCACGCCTTGGGTACTTCGCTCCTCCGGAGCGATTCTCCTTATTGGAGCCTCTGAATACACAGTGGGGCGGGAGTCTCGCCCGCCCGCGTCTTGGACGATCCCCGTGCGCAAGCACGGGTTCTGTGTCTTTACGAGCCCTGTGCGCAAGCACAGGTTCTTCGCACCACACGAACGCCCGCGTATACACCCGAGCTTGCGCTCGGGGCTCGTAGAGACAAAGACACCCGAGCTTGCGATCGGGGCTCGTAAATACACACCCGGAAGACGCAACACTCCACACGGCTCGTATCAAACACACACGACAAATGCACAAACCCTGCTACTCACACCCGGGCTTCGACACCCACTCATTGAAGAACCCCAGCAGGTCGCGGGTGTTGATGGAGCCGTCGTAGTCCCAGTCGGTGAAGATGCTGCGGTTGAGCCACGCGGTGATGTAGGCTGCAACATCCTCGGCATCAACCGTGCCGTTCTCATCAAAGTCGGCCCGACACCCGGGGCCGAGGTAGGCGACGAAGCCCTCGGATGAGAGCCTGCCGTTGCGTCCCCAGCCGACGATGGTCCGGCCGTCTGCCGAGATGTCCGTCGCGTTGAGGAGTATCCAGTCGCCGGTATCGACCCCGTAGTCGGTCTCGAGCACATCCACCAGCGGCCTCATGCCATCTTCTTCGGTCCAGAGGAAGGCCTTCTGATTACCCCCGCCGTCGTCGAAGCCGAGGCCGTAGCCGACAATGACCGACCCGTCGGCGTTGCAGGCCCAGGCCGTACTCTGAAACCGACTTCCCGGCAGGTCGCCGAGGCCAACCATGCCGCCCTCTTCGGTCCAGCGATAGGCCTCTTTGCGCATATCGCTGTTGGCCGCCTGGCCGACGATGACCTTGCCATCGGCTGAGATATCGTTGGCGATAGAGCCGAGGTCCCCGCCCTGGAGGTCGCCAAGCGCCACCATGCCCTGCTCGGGCGTCCAGAGGAAGGCCCCGTCTTTGCCACCTGCGATCTGGCTTCGACCCACAGCCCGCTGACCATCGGGTGTGAGATCCCACACGACGGCTTGAGGTCCCCCGCCGGGGAGTCTGCCAAGGACAATAAAGCCGTCGGCGTGAGTCCAGAGGATGGCGACACCGCCCAGTTCATCGCGGGCAACACCGCCCATGATCGTGCTGTCACACGACACACAACTCAATCCGGAGGCGTGGTCGCCTTCCGGCAGGTCGCCGATGCCAACCATGCCGGTTTCTCCCGTCCAGATGTGGCCTTCCATCCCGATTCTTCTGCGAGATTGCCCAACGAGAATACGCCCTGTGCCGGAGGCACCCCACATGTACGAAGGTGCAGTAAAGAGCCAGCCCATGTCTTCAATACCGTCCTCGAGTGTCCATCGAATAGATGTATCCTCGAATAGCCGCAGTCCACTCGAACCAACGACAACCCGTCCATTGGCGGAGACACCGTACGCACCACTGTTCGGTAAGTCCGGGTTCAGTACACCAATACCAGTCAGCCAGGGCTCGTCGTAGGAGTGTCCCTGGGCGAGGACTGGTATTGGCAGCCATACGAGCGCAAGG
>JAJRZG010000295.1 GCA_024275365.1 Planctomycetota bacterium
CCAGGCATTCCTCAACTTCAACGCCTTTGGGAACGAACTCTTCGTGCTCGGGTTCAGTGCCGACGGCACCATCACCGAACTCAACTTTGTCGATGGCTCCCTCGAAGTCAGCAAGCAGGACGCGGGCTTCTTCCTTGCCAACGACGAGGTGCTCCCCCGGCAGACCATCGTCGGTGAGTTTGACGGCGACGGGTTCATCGATGTTGCGGTCATCGACCAAGCCGGCGGGAGTGTCGTGATCTACAGCAATATCGCTGGCGACGCCGATGACGGCGAGGGTGAATACGAAGGCCCACCCATCGACTCCCGCGATATCCCGATCCCCGGCGTGCCCGACCTGGTCGCGGCCTCTGACTCGGGCGAGAGCGACACCGACAACATCACCGCCTACAACAACGCCGGCGAGTACACCCTTTCATTCGAGGTGCGAGTCTCGCATGTCGCTGACGAGTTGACTGCGCTCCGCACGACACTGACGACTCTCTTTGAGGAGATGGGGCCGCAGTATGACGAGGACGGCTTCGAGTTTACGCCCACGATCTGGATCAACCTGTTTGCGGGCAATGTCCTCATCGGATCAGCGGAGGTCAGCGGGGACGATGCTGTCGTCACCGTCGAGACCGACGGGTGGACCGTCCTCCGCGAGGGCGTCCACGAGATCAGGGCCGGGTTTGCGGTCGGGGCTCCCGGCCTGCGCGGCCTGATCGGCACCCGCTCGGGTACGCTGGGCATGGAGGTTCGCGTGCCTCGCGTCGAGGTCGAAGCACCCGACACCGAAGGCGAAACCGTCACCATCCGCACCGACGACTCGGGCCAGCCGGTGCTCGTGCTCGAACAGAGCGATGGCAGCGGGGAAGCTGAGGAGGTCCGCCTTGCCGAGTTTGAGGGGCTTCCCGAGATCACCGGTGGGATCGTCACCGTCCGTGAATCCAACACCCGTTCCAACGCCAGCCGATACGCCGCCGCTCCGAGCGACGAGGGGCTCGTGCTCTTTGTCCGCGACCAGGATGGCGAATGGGACGGCCGAAACCTCACCGCCGAGATCGACGATTCCGAACCCATCACCGATTCCAACATCGAAGTTCTCACCACCCCCTGGGGCAACACCAATATGGCCGGCCTCAACGAACAGGGTGAGTTGATCTTCTACTGGCAGGACGGCAGCGTTGATGAAAACGGCGACGCAACCTGGAACTTTGTCAACCTCGCCGACGATCAGCTCCGCATCAACAACCAGGCGGTCCCGCGATTCTCCAGCTCCCTGGCAAGCTTTGTGACCCCGTGGGGCGCGATGAATGTCGCCGGGCTCGACACCGATGGCAACCTCCGCGTCATCTGGTGGGCACCGGGCCTCGACAACTGGGTCTCGACCAACCTCACCGAAATCCTCGGCTCCACACCACTCACCGGCGATATCTCTGCATGGGTCACGCCGTGGGGCGGGATCAACATCACCGGCCTCAACACCGACGGCGAGATGGTCGCCGTCTGGTGGGCACCCGGCGGCGAATGGACCGTTACACCACTGGGCGACAACCTCGGTGCCCCCGCCTTCGTCTCGGGCTCGTTGACCTCGATCGTCGGCGACTCGGGCGAGACCTTCATCGCCGGGATCACCCTGCCCGGCGATGTCGGAGTCTTCAGCTGGTCCCCCGAGGGCGGCTCGTGGGACTTTGTCACCATCGACACCCTCCCCGAATCGGCCGCCCTCATCGGGTCGGTCTCCGGCTACTACACCGCCGACAACAGCTCCGTCACTCTCCTGGTCGGCTCGCTCGACGGCGACATCTACCAGCTCGGTGGCGACGCTGGCGACATCCAGAGCGTCTGGACCGTCGGCCTCTTCAACGCCTGATCTGCACACACCCTTCCCCGCCCCCCCGAGCCCCGGACCTTCCGGGGCTCTTTCGTTGCGCCCTCCAACCAAGCGCGTCCCCCAACTCACTGCCTTGCACGAGCGAGCTGCGTGCGATAGAATCCCTGTCCGACGCTGTGCCGGTGTCGAGGGAGTTGCATGATGGCTTTATCAATTGTTGAGCATTACATCGGGGGGCAGCGGGTTCCAGATACTGCTGCCACCAGCACCTCGCCTGTCTTGAACCCTGCCACGGGTGAGCAGCTCGGGCTTGTGCCGATGAGCAGCATCGAGATGGCGGACCGAGCTGTCGCTGCGGCGAGTGGGGCGTATGAAGACTGGTCGAACACGCCTGTCGGGGACCGGGTGCAGTGCCTGTTCCGCTACAAGCAGATTCTCGAAGACAACATCTCCGATATTGCGGATATTGTCGTCGCCGAGCACGGCAAGACCAAGGCGGAAGCCATCGGATCGCTGAGGCGTGGGATCGATTGCATCGAGTTTGCTTCTGCGGCTCCGCTGCTCATGATGGGGCGGACGCTGCCACAGATCGCGGTCTCTAACTCGTTCTGTCGTACTGAGAACGAGGGCGGCGTGGGGATTGATTCGCAGGTTGACCGCGTGCCTCTGGGTGTGTGCGTGGGGATCACGCCGTTTAACTTCCCGGTGATGGTCCCGATGTGGATGTGGCCGATGGCGGTGGCGTGTGGCAACACCTTTGTGCTCAAGCCTTCGGAACGCGATCCGTTTTCGACGATCCGTGAGGTCGAGCTTGTGGCGGACGCTGGCTTCCCGCCGGGGGTGATGAACCTCGTGCATGGCGGGCCGGATGTTGCCAACCGGCTCATCACGCATGAGGCGGTGCGGGCGGTCTCTTTTGTCGGCTCGACGGGGGCGGGCAAGCACATTTACAAGACTGCTGCTGGCGCTGGCAAGCGGGTGCAGTGCATGTGCGGGGCCAAGAACCACTCGCTGATTATGCCCGATGCCAACTGCGAGGCAGCGGTCGATGGCATCCTGGGCTCGGCGTTTGGCAACACGGGGCAGCGGTGCCTTGCGGGGTCAGTCGTTGTGTGTATTGGCGATTCTGCGGAGTGGTTTGTGCCTGCGCTGGTCGAGAAGTCCGGGGAAATCAAGGTCGGGCCGGGCAACGATGCCAGCGTAGGTATGGGGCCGCTGGTGAGCATCGAGGCCAGAGACCGGGTGCTGTCGTATATCGACAAGGGTGTCACCGATGGTGCTGAACTCGTGCTTGACGGTCGCAAGGCGGAGATGCCAAAGACGGGGTGCTTTGTCGGGCCGACGATCTTTGACCGCGCTACGCCAGAGATGTCGATCGTGCGTGAGGAGATCTTTGGGCCGGTGCTCTCGATCATGCGTGCCAAGACGCTTGACGACGCAATCGCTATGGCCAATAAGTCCGAGTACGGCAACATGGCGGTGATCTTTACAGATAGCGGCAACGCGGTACGCCGCTTCAGCCGAACGATCGAGGCGGGTATGCAGGGTGTCAATGTCGGTGTCCCCGCGCCAATGGCGGTCTTTCCGTTCTCGGGTTGGAAGGGCTCGTTCTTTGGTGATCTGCACGCCAACGGCGAGGATGCTGCCCGTTTCTACACCGAGTCGCGTGTGCTTGTGACACGATGGATCTAAGTTTGCACAAAGGGGGTGGCAAATCCCCCGCGATTGAAAGAGAGATGCCGATATGTCCAGGATCACCCGTGCGGCAATCATCCAGGCGGCAAGCCCCAGTGCTGCCGAACTCTCACTGCCCGATCTCAAACAGGCAATGATTGAAAAACACCTGCCGATGATTGCAGAGGCTGCGGACAAAGGTGCCCGTATCTGCTGTTTGCAGGAGATTTTTTATGGCCCCTACTTCTGCGCCGAGCAGGACACCAGGTGGTACCAGACCGCTGAGCCCGTCCCCGATGGGCCGACTGTCAAGCTCATGCAAGAGCAGGCCTGCAAGCACAAGATGGTCCTGATCGCGCCGATCTATGAAGAGGCGATGACTGGGGTTTATTACAATACGGCTGCCATTATCGACGAGCATGGCGAGTACCTCGGCAAGTACCGCAAGCACCACATCCCCCATTGCCATCAGGGGTTCTGGGAGAAGTTTTACTTTACACCGGGCAACCTGGGGTACCCGGTCTTTGAGACCAGCTTCGGGCGCATCGGCATCTATATCTGCTACGACCGCCACTTCCCCGAGGGTGCCCGCGAGCTGGGGCTCAACGGGGCCGAGATCGTCTTCAATCCCTCTGCTACCGTCGCGGGGCTGAGCGAGTATCTCTGGAAGCTTGAGCAACCCTCCCACGCGGTCGCCAACCAATACTTCGTGGCTGCCATCAACCGCGTCGGGACAGAATCACCATGGAACATGGGCGAGTTCTATGGCCAGAGCTATTTTTGCAACCCGCGCGGGCAGATCATCGCGGAGGCTTCACGGGACAAGGACGAGGTGCTCGTTGCTGATCTGGACCTCGATCAGATTCAGGAGGTCCGCGATGTGTGGCAGTTTTATCGCGACCGCCGACCGGAGAGCTACACGCAGATCGCCAAGGCATAGGCACCTTCTGTGCCGATATTTGCGTACCCATGCCAAGCACACTGAGCAATCCAGACCTCGCCCCCGTCCCCGCTGACCATCGCACATGGTCCAGTTGGCATATCGCTGCCCTCTGGATCGGGATGGCGGTCTGCATCCCGACCTACACACTCGCGGCCATCATGATCAGCAACGGCATGAGGTGGTGGCAGGCGGTGCTGACTGTCATGCTCGGAAACCTGATCGTGCTCGTGCCCATGATCCTCAACGGGCACGGGGGGACGAAATATGGTGTCCCCTTCCCCGTCCTCGCCCGGGCCAGCTTTGGCACAACCGGAGCACACATCCCCTCGATTGCGCGTGCGTTGGTTGCGTGCGGGTGGTTTGGCATACAGACCTGGATCGGCGGCGCGGCGATATACGCAATCCTCTCTGCGCTGGGGTGGATCACAGAAGATGCTGTAGCGGCTCGGGTGGCGTTCCTCGGCATCTCGCCGTGGCAGTTTGCGTGCTTCCTGCTATTCTGGCTCGTGCATCTGGTGATCGTCGTCTTCGGGATCAACTCCATCAAGTGGCTCGAGGCATGGGCAGCCCCTTTCCTGATCGCCTCTGGGCTTGCGCTACTCGCGTGGGCAGTTTGGGCGGTGCTTAAGGTTGACAAGTTTGGAGAACTCTTCAGCAACAAGTCAGGATGCGAGATGCCGGGGCAGTTCTGGGCGGTCTTCTTCCCGTCACTCACCGCTATGGTCGGTTTCTGGGCCACGCTCAGCCTGAATATCCCCGACTTTACCCGCTACTGCAAGTCTCAACGCGAGCAGACCATCGGCCAACTCATCGGCCTGCCACCGACAATGACCCTCTTCTGCTTCATTGGGATCGTGGTGACGGGCGCGACTGTCATCGTCTTTGGTGAAGCCATCTGGGACCCGGTCGAACTCGTCAGCAGGCTGGGTGCCGACTCGAGCAGCATCGTGGTGGTTTCGATGCTCGCGCTCCTGCTCGCCACGCTCTCGACCAATCTCGCGGCCAATGTCGTCAGCCCGGCCAATGGGTTTGCCAACCTCTCTCCCCGCCGCATCAGCTTCCGCACTGGGGGCATTCTCACCTGCGTCATCGGCGTGGCGATCATGCCGTGGCGGCTGTATATCGATCTCGGCGGGTACATCTTCACCTGGCTCATCGGCTATAGCGCCCTGCTCGGCCCGATCGCGGGCATCATGATCGCCGATTACTTTCTCATCCGCCGCACCCGGCTTGATGTCGATGCCCTCTATGACCCGCAGGGTCAGTATGGGGGCATCAACTGGCGGGCAGTGGTGGCACTCGTGCTCGCGGTGCTTCCCAACCTGCCCGGCTTTCTCAATGCCGCGACCAACCGCACGAATGCCGCGTTCACCACAGCAACACACGCACTCGAACAGGCTCGCATAGATGGCCTCTCTGAAGCCACCATCGCCGCGGCTCAATCTGCGGGCGACCTTCCCACACCCGTTTTGCCGCTCTTCCCGGCACTCTTTGACAGCATCTACCTCTACGCCTGGTTCATCGGCATCATCCTAGCAATCCTGATCTACACTTTGCTCATGCGAGGGCGAGCATTGCCCGCCGAAGGAGAATCAACATGACCCAGACAGCGACGCTCCCCCACTTTGACCACACCCCAACCCCGTACACCGGCCCGAGCAAGGCCGAGGTCTTGGCTGCGCGCACAAAGCACATCTCGCCGGGCATCCTGACCTACTACAAAGACCCGGTCATGATTGTCGAGGGCAAGATGCAGTACCTCTTCGACGAGACCGGGCGGCGGTATCTTGATGCCTTTGCCGGGATCGTGACCGTCAGTGTCGGCCATTGTCACCCGCGTGTGATCGAAGCGGTGCAAACGCAGAACTCGCTGCTCCAGCACACGACCACCATCTACCTCCACCCCAACATCACGCGCTTTGCGGAGAAGATTGCGCGCGTGATGCCCAAAGGTTCTGACCTCAGTGTCTGCTACTTCACAAACTCCGGCAGCGAGGCCAACGACCTTGCCATCATGATGGCACGCCTCCACACCGGCAACTTCGATGTCATCGCGCTCCGCAACGCCTACCACGGCATGTCGCCAGCCGCCATGGGGCTGACCGCCTTACACACCTGGAAATACCCTGTGCCTCAGGGTGTGGGTGTGCATCATGCGCTTAACCCGAATCAGTACCGAGGCCCGTGGGACTACGACGACCCAGATGCCGGGGCGAAGTACGCTGCCGATGTCAAAGACCTGATCCAGAGCGCAACACCCGGGTGCGTGGCAGCCTTTATCGCCGAGCCCATCCAAGGGGTCGGCGGCGCGGTGATGATGCCTGATGGCTATTTTTCTCGTGTCTATGAGTCTGTGCAAGCAGCTGGGGGGCTCTGCATTGCTGACGAGGTACAGACCGGCTTTGGGCGCACCGGGGACCACTTCTGGGGCTTTGAGAGCCAGGGTGTCACACCCGACATCGTGACCCTTGCCAAGGGCATCGGCAACGGCTCGCCTATCGGGTGCGTCGTTACGACACCCGAGGTGGCTGCGTCGCTCAAGCAACGGTTGCACTTTAACACCTATGGCGGCAACCCCGTCTCCATGGCTCAGGGCATCGCCACACTCGACATCATGCTCGAAGACAATATCCAGGCTCATGCCAAGGAGGTCGGCTCGCACCTGATCGCTGGGCTGCGAACCCTTGCCGATCGTCACCCATTGATCGGCGATGTACGAGGGGCCGGGCTCATGGTTGGCGTTGAACTCGTCACCGACCGCACAACCAAAGACCCCGCGACAGCCGAGACCGCTGCTGTCTTTGAGCGGTGCAAAGACCTGGGTGTTCTGATCGGCAAGGGCGGGCTCTTCGGCAATGTCCTCCGCATCAAGCCGCCGATGTGCATCACCAGAGAAGACTGCGACTTTCTCTGTACGGTGCTCGATACTGCACTTACCGAAGTCGGGGGGGGATAGATGGACAGTTTGCGAGGTGAGTTTTTGGGATCATGAGAGACATTTCACCACAGAGGGCACAGAGGTTCACAGAGGAAAGGCAGAAGCACAATTGGTGTCACGGCTCTCCGAGCCGTGACACCACTCATCCTCTTGCCTTCTTGCCTTCATCTGTGCTCATCTGTGGCTCAATTTCTTCTGCCTTTCCTCTGTGAACCTCTGTGCCCTCTGTGGTGAATAGAAACGAACCTAAGCACCCAAGGAGACCAAGCATGCCCATCCTCATCACAGGCGGTCGCATCATCACCGCGACCGACGATTACACCGCCGATATCTACTGCGAGGGCGAGTCCATCACCCGCATCGAGCCGTGTATTGACCCTGCGACACTCCCCGCAGAAACCGAGTGCATCGATGCGGGGGGCAGGCTCATCTTTCCGGGCTTTATCGACCCGCATGTGCATATCCACCTCCCCTTCATGGGGACCAACGCCTGCGATGATTACGAGACCGCCTCCATGGCTGCGCTTGCTGGCGGCACGACGACGCTCATCGAGATGATCTGCCCCGGCCCGACCGACGAGCCCATGGCCGCCTTTGAGGAGTGGAACAACAAGGCTGCCCCGTTGGCAGCGGTCGATTACTCGTTCCACATGTCGGTTGTGCGGTTTGATCCGCTCGCCCGTGAGCAACTCCGCCAGATCGCAACCGAAAGGGGCATTCCATCTTTCAAGGTGTTTCTTGCGTACAAGGGCGCGCTTGACCTCTCAGATGAAGACCTTTTCGCCATGCTTACCATGGCCAAAGAGCTCGGTATCATCGTCACCGCCCACTGCGAAAACGCCGAGATGATCGACGCGATGCAGCAACGACTGCTCGCTGAGGGCAAGACCGGCCCCGAGTGGCATGAACCCAGCCGCCCGACTGCGGTCGAAGCCGACGGCCTCCACCACCTCGCAGCCATGGCCGAGTTGACCGGGGCGCATATCTACGCTGTGCATACCTCGTGCGAGCCGGCGGTCCGGGCTGCGCTCGATGCCCGGCTCCGAGGTGTCAACATCTGGATCGAGGCAGTCCTCCCCCACCTCGTACTCGACAAGACCTACGCCGAGCAGGCGGAGTTTGAGGGCGCGAAGTTTGTTATGTCGCCGCCTCTGCGCGACAAACGGCATCAAGCCGTGCTCTGGGGTGCGCTCGCCGGACGCACCATCAGCACCATCGGCACCGATCACGCCCCCTTCAACTTCCACGGCCAGAAAGACATGGGCACGGACACCTTTACCAAAATCCCCAACGGCATCCCCTCCATCCAAGAACGACCCGCCCTCATCTACACCCACGGCGTGCGGACCGGTCGAATCGACCTGCACACCTTCGTCGATGCGTGCAGCACACAGGCTGCCCGTATCTTCGGCATGTACCCGCGCAAGGGCGATATCCGTGTCGGGTCTGATGCCGACCTTGTTATCTGGGATCCCGACTACAAAGGCACGCTCTCGGTCAAGACCAGCCACTCGGCGATTGACTACAACGGCTTCGAGGGCTGGCCCATTCAAGGACGGGCATCATCGGTGCTCGTCAGCGGCGAAGTCCAAGCCCGCGACGGCGAGTTCGTCGGCACGATCGGGCGGGGCCGACTCATCCGCCGAGAACCAACGCACTTCTAGCGGTGCGGATTCAGGCTCCTCGTGTGCCACGGCTCTGTGAGCCGTGCTGGACTGTTCGGCACGGCCGACACGGCCGTGGCACACAATCTCCGACGCGACACCAGAACTGCCGCCATCTCAATCATTCGACACAAGCCTGTCCGACTGCTCGACAAACGAATCCCCCTCCCACGCGGCATCTTTGGTCACCATCCCCGCGCGTTCCGCCTTGTCACGGGCCTTCACTTCGTGCTGACGGCGTACAAGCTCGGCGTGTGTTGTGAAGTACCGCAGCGAATGCCCACGAAACTCCTCAAGCGAGTTGAACCCGTGCTTCGCCATAAACGCCTCGAGCCCCCGGCACAGCTCCCCCGCGAGTTTGTACCCATGCACCATCACGCCGGTACACACCTGCACAGTGTGCGCACCGAGCAGGATAAACTGGGCGGCATCTTCTCCGGTCTCGACACCACCGATTGCGGACAAACTCCGGTCAACAAACTCACCCGGGACCGCAGGTTCGCCGCTCTCGGTAATCGCCTTGCCCGAGGTGCCTCCATACATCATCGTCCCCAGTTCCATGACCATCCGCAACGCGATCGGGCGGACCGCCTTGCACGAATACCCACCCGGCACCGAATACCCCTCCACACTCGGCTCTGGGCGGAGCGTCTCAAGATCGATCCCCATCACAGAGAGAATCGTGTTGATCGCCGCGATCCCCTCGCACCCGGCTTCGAGTGCTGCCCGCGCCGGGTCCACGATGTGCGTGATGTTCGGCGTCATCTTTGCCCACACGGGAATCTTCGCTGCCCCGTTGACCCAGCTGCAAACCTCTGTGATGATCTCCGGGTCCTGCCCCATGGCGGCTCCCATTTTGCGCTCGGGCAGGCCGTGCGGACACGAGAAGTTCAGCTCGAAGGCATCGACCCCCGCCTCTTGCGTTCGCTCGATGATCTCGACCCACGCATCCTTGTTGCACTCCTCCATCACCGAGGCAATGAGCACGCCGTCGGGGTACTTGTCCTTGAGCTGCTTGAACTCGTCGATCCATGTGGCAAACGGGCGATCGCTGATGAGCTCGATATTCTCCCACCCGATCACTTCTTTCGAGCCGGCAGCCCGCATCCGTGCATAGCGCGGCGCGACATTGATGACCTTGGAGGAGTCCAGGCTGATCGTCTTGGCGATCACCGCGCCCCATCCCTCTTCAAAGGCCTTGCCGATAACCTTAGCGTTGGTCCCCGGCGGGCCGGAGCCGATCACGAAGGGGTTGGGCAGTGTGAGACCATCGAAAGTACATTCCAGAATCGACATCCAGCAACCTCCTGCTCCGCAACCAGCAATCGGTGCGCGGGCCAAACAGGATACCACAAAACTCCTCGTGTCGTGTGCGTCTCAGGATTCGGGTTCGGGCTCGACAGCCTCTTCAATCGGCACCGGCAGATCATCGGGGATCGCGTCCTTGCCAAAAGAGACAGGCTCGGGAACTTCGCCATGGACCCATGATGCCTGGGCGAGCAGCGCACGGGCAGCCTTTCGACCTTGCACGCGGGCACGCTGCTCGGTGAGGCGGTCCGGGAGCGAACTGGGTGCTTCTGCTTGATCGGTACCGCCGCCCCCGGCCCCGCCGGGAGAAGCCGAAGCCGCCATCTCGGGCGAGACACCCACGCCACCAGCGCCGGCTATGTGCAGCGTCTGCGTCGGGAAGGCAAACTCGATGCCTAAGCGGTCGGCAAGACGCATGATATCGAGCATGAATCGTTGCCGCTCTCGCAGCTCGGTCGCCCAGTCCGGGGCTTCGTGGAACATATACACAAGGATATCCAGGCTTGAGGGGCTAAACAGGTTGAGCCACACATGGAAATAGTCTTTGCGGGTGTAGGGGTGCTGGCGGATAATCTCACGGATGCCCTCACAGAACGCCTCGATCTGGTCGGGTGTGGTGTCATAGGTCACGCCGACATGGGTCTTGAAACGCCTGTATCGACGCCGCCCATAGTTGTCCACCTTGGCACGCACAAGCGTCGCGTTGGGCACCGTCACCAGCGAGTTGTAAAAAGTCCGAATCCGTGTCGAACGGAAACCCAGCTCCTCGACCGTGCCCTCGATATCGTCGATGACGATCCAATCGCCGACCTCAAAGGACCGATCGAGCATGACTGCAACCGAGCCAAAGAAGTTCTCGATGGTGTCCTTGGCAGCAAAGGCAAACGCCAGGCCTCCGATACCCAGGCCGGTCAAGAGAGGCAGGATTTCAATCCGCATCGCGTTGGCGATATAGATCAGCCCGAGGGCGGTGATAAAGACCTTGGCAGACTTGCGCACAAGCGGGACGAGTAGATCGTCGAACTTGGTGGCGGTCAGCTCGGCCTTGGACTGGAGGAACTCGGCAAGCAGGTCCGTCGCCCTACACGCCGCCCAGACCGCCGAGATCATCAGAAAAAACCGGACCGCCAAGCGGATGATCAGCAGCGCCTGGGGAGGCAATCCAATAAGGTCCAGCCCCCAATACCACAAAAATGCCGCGATAATCAGCCCAAAGGGCCGGACCGCGCGCCGGAGCAGCTTCCGGTCGGCCTCCTTGCCACGCCGAGCCATCACGCGGCGCCAGATGCCCGCGATGATGCTGCGGACAGCAGAATCCAGTACCACGCCCACAAGAATCAACAGGAACAAACCGACCCACTGCCAATACTCGAGCGTCAGGGCCTCGCCGCTCTTGAGCGAAGCAGGGACACGGCTGCGCACCCACTGCGCCCGCGTCAGGATGATCGGGCCATCGCCATACACAAAGGGCAACGGCTCGAGCGCCTGTCGGAGCCCCTGAATCTCGGAGATAGTCTCGATGGAGAACTTCCACTCGCCCGATTCACCCCTGCTCAGGACGATCTTACCCCCACGAGCATCGCGCTTGACGCGCTCGTGCCGGGCAAAACGCTCCTGCGGGAAATACACGAACGAATCGAGCCCACGAGCGTTGGCCTCAGACTCTCCGGGCAGTTGATACTGCTCAACGCCGTTGATCTTGTTGAGGACTTCAAGCAGGGTGCTCGCGTTTGTAAAGTTCGGTTCGCCCGATGCCCCCCAGTCAAAGCACTCCATCGCCAACTGCCGGGCCTCGGCCTGCTCCCGAGGGCTCAGGGTCTCATCGCTGACATCGGCCATCGCGTCCAGATAGGTGAACATGGTCGCCCGCGGGCTGGCAAACCGCTCATCGACCGATGCTGGCGGAGCGGGAGCCTCTTGCTCGGCGGGTTGGGTTGCCGCACCGTTCTGGAGCCCGTTGTCCTGAGCACGCCCGGGCAAGGCAACAGCAGCCACCACAAGTATTAGAACAACACGGAAAAAGAGCTTGTGTGCATCCATAACAGCCCATGCTATACAGACAGCCTGCGTGGCGTGGCAAGAGACCCGAGTGACTGAGCAACGGCGTGCCAATCTGGTCGTAATTCCGGGTGATGAGCCCACCCTTGCGAGTACCTGGAGATGTGCCTCAGAAGGCTCGTGCAGGGGCCCAAAGCACCTCAAGTTGTCACAATGGACGAGGAGCATTCCCCGGCGAACCCTGGCAAAGCGATCCAACCCTGATACCATCAAGCCCCCCACGGGCCTGTGGCGGAACTGGCAGACGCAGCGGACTTAAAATCCGCTTCCCCGGAAGGGGAGTGAGGGTTCGAGCCCCTCCGGGCCCATTGGCTCCCGGCTCCTTCACGGCTCCAGAGCGGCTCACTCAGGCACGAGTGCCGTCGTTGCTGCGGGCAACTCTGCGCCCCCCCCATCATCGAGGGCCAGATCAATCGTGCCATCGGGGCTGATCGCCACGACCGTCCCTGCGTATTCGCGCCCGTCGTGCATGAATCGCCGCCGGGTTCCGACGATCGTGTCGAGCGTCATCGCTTCCTGGACAATCGCCACAGCTTCTCTGCCAAAGACCACATCGAGCTGTCTAAGCACTCGGCACGCCAGCTCCAGCCGCCCGCACCGCCCACCGAGTTGCCTGACCGACACCGCCCGGGGTCGCAGCCCGTTGTCAAAGTCCGATTCCTGCTGCAACACATTGACCCCGACACCCACAAGAGCCACGCCATCGCGGACCTCGATCAGCACACCCGCAACCTTCCGCCCACCCTCACTTCCCATCTTACTTCCCGCCACGCGCTCTACAATATCGTTCGGCCAGCGCAGCCCCGCACTCGTCCCGCCCTCAGGCAAAGACTCATTCACCGCTCGACAGACCGCCACCCCTGCCTGCACCGAGGAGACAACCCCGGCTTGAAGCGTCAGCGTCAGCGCAAGCCCCTGCGTGCCCGTGTCCGCCCACGCCCGCCCGAGCCTCCCCCGGCCACCGGTTTGCCTCCCAGCAACCACAAGCCACCCTGGCATCCCCCCGCTTGCCAACCAGGCCGCATCCTGCGTCGATCCGGTCTCCGCAACGACATGCACGCCGACAATCCCCAGCCGAAGGCACTGCCGACTCACCCTCTCCAGCCGATCGGCCCACGCCTTCATCGGCGGCTCCTCGCAACAATCCATGTCGATTCCCTCTTCTATCACACCGCGTCCAGCCCAAAGTCCAGCGACACCGCGTGATGCGTCAGCGACCCCACGCTGATCCGATCGACCAGACTTCCTGCGACCGAGCCGATCGTTTCAAGAGTCACCCCCCCCGATGCCTCCAGCAGCAACCCCGGCTGCCGGGTGTCGCGTTCCTTTACCGCCTCACGCATTGCCGCCGGCGACATGTTATCAAGCAGCACGATATCGATGAGGCCCTCTTTCAGTTTGAGCAGCTCAGTGAACTGCCCGAGGTTCTCGACCTCTACCTCGATGAACCGCAGCCGATCGCCAAACTGCGCACGCGCCCGAGCCGCCATCTCGTCGATCCTCTGTGCCCAGGACTCGTCCCCGATGGCTGCGAGGTGGTTGTCCTTGACGAGCACCGCATCGTGCAGCCCCAGTCGATGACAAAACCCGCCGCCACACCGCACCGCGTATTTTTCCAGGTGACGAAGCCCGGGCGTGGTCTTGCGTGTATCAAAGAGCCTTGCTGGCCACTCCTCCCCCATCGCCTTGACAAACGCCGCTGTCCGCGTCGCGACGCCTGAAAGCCGTCCAAGCAAGTTCAACATCGGCCGCTCGACTCGAAGCAGATCCCGCGCGAGCCCCTCGATGACCGCAACGCTCTGCCCAGCCTCGATCCGGTCCCCATCGGCTGTAAGCAGTTTCACACGCGCTGCCGCCTCAAAGGCCTGCACGATTGGTTCCAGCGCCATCAGCCCCGCAACCCCCCCCGGCTCGCGAGCCCGAACCTCGGCCCGGAAGCTCATCCGCTCACCGACCGCCAACTCACTGGTCACATCAAGCCCGGCTGGTCCGAGGTATTCATCCCGAACCAACGCCAAGAACCGATCCAGCCGTCCGAGGGCGGCCAGTTTGACAAAAAGGTCCGGCAAAGAGAGCGCGTTCAGGTCGTCGTGCAACATCTTGTGCTCATAGTATGGGCGAGAAGGTGTGGGAGAAGCTGCGACCACCCCCCAGCGGTGGGCCTGCTGCACCCCTAGACTTGCCCTCGAATCCTGAATCACCCGCGGAGATCACCATGCCCCTGCTCGACGGCAAGACCGCCCTCATCATCGGCATCGCCAACGAACGCTCCTACGCCTGGCACATTGCCAAGGCCCTCACAGACTACGGCTGCCGGTGTGCTTTCACCCACCTGCCCGGTGATAACAACGAACGACGCACCCGGCGAGCGGTCAAAACCCTCGGCATCGAAGACCCCTGGTTCACCCCCCTCGACGCTGCCAACGACGACGAGATCGAAGCCGTCTTTACCCGGTTTGCAGAGAGTCACGACGCCCTCCATGTCCTCGTCCACTCCATCGCGTTTGCAGACCGTGAGTGGCTCGCCAAGGGCAACTTCATGCAGACCCCCCGCGCGGCTTTCCTCAATGCCCTCGATATCTCGGTCTATACGCTCCTCGGTATTACCCGGGCTGCGATGCCCATCATGGAACGCTCCGGCGGTGGGTCCATCATGGCGATGACCTATTATGGTGCCCAAAAAGTCGTCCCAGGCTATAATGTCATGGGTGTCGCCAAATCGGCCCTTGAATGCACTACACGCTATCTCGCAGCCGATCTCGGGGCCAAGAACATCCGCATCAACACCATCTCCGGCGGCTATCTCCGCACGCTCGCGGCCTCGGCTGTCGGAGGCATCTCCGACCTCGAAGCGCACAGCCTCGAACGAGCCCCCCTCAAA
>JAJRZG010000296.1 GCA_024275365.1 Planctomycetota bacterium
ACGATCGCCGAACTGGTCGCCGATGAACGCTGCGCCACCCCGACCCAGGCGGCTGTGCGGCTCACCCCAGACCGGGCTGCCCTCCACCGCCAGCTCGACACCCTGGCTGGGCGATTCCGTACCGATCTTGCCCGCACGCTCCGTTCCGAACGCCAGCGATTGGCGGCTGCTGCAAGGCATCCGGTTCTGGCTGACCCGCACGGGGCGACCCGGCTGGCAGGTGAGCGACTGGCCGGCGTCCGGGGAAGGCTGGGTGCTGCGATCAAGCTGCAGAGCACGGCTGCGACACACCGCTTCGAGCGCACACACCTGGGTCTCCAACGCCTCCAACCCAATCGGCTGCTCCAGAATGCCCGGGCTCTCGAACGCGCGCACGCCCGCCAACTGGCCCGGGCGGTCGGCTCAGCCGTTACTGCCCACCGGGCGGGCGTCTCGGCCCTCCACAGCCGACTCGAAGCGGTCGGGCCTCGGGCGGTGCTGAAGCGGGGCTACTCCTGCACTCTCGGCCCCGATGGCTCGATCCTTCGCCGGGCTGCCGACCTTGCGCCAGGTGATCGCCTCACGACCCACCTCGCAGAAGGCTCGGTCGAATCGGAGGTGGTCCGCACTTTGCCCGGCTCCCTCGGCACGCCCGCGACCCCACCAACCCCCAAGCCCCCCGCACAGCGCCCCAAGCCCACAAAGCCGCAGCGAGGCAAACCCCCAGCCGAGCCCGACCAGTTGGACCTCTTCGGTAAGGGCGGGTAGTCTCTCCCCGTGCCAAAGAAGAACCCCAACCCCAAAGACGCCCCCCACGACGCCCCCCAGCCCGACGGCCCCTCGTTCGAGCAGGCGATCGCCGAGGTCGAGAAGATCATCGACCGGATCGAATCGGGCGAGATGGGGCTCGAAGACCAGATCGAGCAGTACGCCCGGGGGGCTGAGATGCTCAAGAGATGCCGGGCGGTGCTTGATCGGTGCGAGCAACGGGTCGAGGAGATTACTGCGCAACTGGACAAGTCCGACCGCCCAGCCGATATGGGGGCAGACGGGGGCGAATGACGCAGGGAGGCATCGGGCTGCATGACTCACCAGATGCTGATGACATTCTTTGCTGGGACGCAGGTTCTCTTTGCCTTTGCGTTCGGGTCGTGCGTGGGGTCGCTCATCAATGTGCTCGCCTACCGGATGCCTCTGGGGCTCAGCGTTGTGACACCGCCTTCGCGCTGCCCCGGGTGTGACCATTTGCTGAGTTGGCGGGACAACATCCCGGTCTTCGGGTGGCTGTTTTTGCGAGGCAAGTGTCGATTCTGCAAGACTCGGATCTCGCCGGAGTATCCGATCGTCGAGGCGTTTGTCGGGCTGATTTTTGTGCTGTTCTATGTGCTTTGGTACATCGTGCCCGACCACGGGGCGGTGTGGCTCGGGTTTGACTGGTCGACGATCAAGCCGGAGTGGGCGATGAACGGCTTTGGGCGCACCTGGCCGATCTTTGTGACGCTGCTCGTGATGGTCAGCTCGCTGATTGCGATGACCATCATCGACGCGAGGACCTTTACGATCCCGCTCTCGCTGACCTGGACGCCCGCGATCGTGGCGGTCATCGCCCACCCGGCCTGGGCGTTGTGGCTTGAGTTTCGGGGCAAGTTGTGGCGGTATACCGCAGCGGGGGAGTGGTGGGCGATCCCGACCCCCGGCGAGAACGGGTGGCCGATGCTGTGCGCCGCCTTTGGCGGATTGCTGGGGCTGCTTCTCGCCAATGTGCTGCTCGGGCTCGGGTTGATCCGCCGAAGCTTTGCCGACTACGACGAGTGGGAGGCCAAGGCTCTGGCCGAGGCGGGGATCGAGCCGAAAGGAGAAGCCACGCAATCGGACGAGGGGGGCGATGGAGAAAAAACACCCGCGCCGCACAACACCCATGGCCGATCGGCTGCTGTTGTCGCAACCTGCATGTTGACGGGGGCGGTCATCGGCGGGGTGGTCGCCAGCAAGGTTTTCGGGATTCCCGCTGCGCTCGGCGCCCTCGCGGGGGTGCTGGTCGCCATTCCTGTGGCCGGGTCGATCTGCCGGGCGATCGGGAAGGGTTCGGGCGAAACCTCGGCTGTCGAGGGCGAGCCAAAGACCGGCGACGAGGGCACCCCCGCCGAGATGTGGATCCAATACCCCCACGCCCGCCGGGAGGTCTGCAAGGAGCTGATCTTCCTCGCCCCCTGCATCGGGCTTGCGGTGGTGGGCTGGTTTGTTGGGGCGAGGCTCGGTGCCCCCTGGAGCATCCATCCCGTCACCTACGAGCTGATCTCCAGCCACGCTATCCCCTTGTGGTGCAGTGTCTTCGGCGGCGTCGCGATGGGCTATCTGGTCGGCGGGGGTATTGTCTGGGCGATCCGGATCTTCGGCACCCTGGGCTTTGGCAAAGAGGCGATGGGACTGGGAGATGTCCATCTTCTGGCGGCTGTGGGGGCGGCTGTGGGCTGGATCGACGCGGTGCTGGCCTTCTTTGTGGCCCCTTTCATCGCCCTCTACATCGTGCTCCTCCAGACGACCTGGACGGGCAACGGCCGCAAGGCGATGCCCTATGGTCCCTACCTGGCAGTGGCGACCCTGGCGGTCGTGCTGGGCAAGGTCGGATTTGAGGCGGCGCTGGCCCAGATGTTCGGTTCGTCGGCCCCGCTCGATTTCCCGTAACGAAAATGCGCACATGGAAATGCCCGCCAACGCTCGATTGTGTATCCTGTGGGCGGCTAGTCTCATACGCGCCAGGTACCGAGGAATCGGGAGCACGCTGGCAAAAACCCCAAGGAAGGAATCAGCATGGACAGGTCGAGCATCAAGCGGGTCTTTGGGTGTCTTCTCGCGGCTGCGATCGCGGTATCAGCGGTCGGCTGCACCAATGTCAAACGGACCGACTACGACATCCTTCTCGATGAGAACAACGAACTCCGGGGCCAACTCGCCGCGATCGAGGGCGAGCGGGCGATGTGGTTTGATACCAAGGGCAAGCTCGAACAGGAGAACGCCGACCTTGCCTCGGCACTCGAATCGATGAAAGCCCAGGGGACGGTCAACGACGATGGCGGCCTCAATGGGGTCAGCAGCCTGAGCGTGCCGGGGGCGAAGCTCTCGATGCGAGGCTCAGACCTGATCGTCGAGGTCGCGGGCGATGTGCTCTTTGACTCTGGGCAGACCAAGATCAAGTCGTCTGCCAAGCGGACGCTGGACCGGATTGCCGAGGTGCTTCAGAGCGAGTTTGCGGGCAATGCGGTGCGGATCGAGGGGTACACCGATACCGACCCGATCCGCAAGAGCAAGTGGTCAACCAATGAACACCTGAGCTTTGAGCGGGCCTTTGCGGTCGAGAAGTATTTGATCTCTCGTGGTGTCAACACCCGGCGGATGTACAGCGCTGCCTTTGGGCCGGACAAGCCCCGGGGCAGTAAGAAAGAGAGCCGACGGGTCGAGATTGTGATCCTGGGAAACTGACGGGGGTTGTTGATTCGATGAGTTGGGATGGTAGTGACCCATACCTACTCGCGCATCGGGATCGGCACGCCTTGCTCTGCCGCACACCGCCGGGCATCGTCATAGCCCGCGTCGGCGTGCCGAAAGATGCCCATCATCGGGTCGTTTGTGAGGACACGCGCGAGCCGCGTCGCTGCCTCGGGCGTGCCGTCGGCTACGATGACCTGCCCGGCGTGCTGGCTGAAACCAATCCCCACGCCCCCGCCGTGGTGAAAGCTCACCCAGCTCGCGCCGCTTGCGACATTGACCATCGCGTTGAGCAAGGCCCAGTCACTGACCGCATCCGAGCCGTCCTTCATCGATTCGGTCTCGCGGTTTGGGCTGGCAACCGAGCCACAGTCGAGGTGGTCGCGGCCGATCACGATCGGGGCCGAGACGCGCCCATCTGCGACGAGTTCGTTAAAGAGCAACCCCGCCTTGTCCCGCTCGCCGAGACCGAGCCAGCAGATGCGAGCGGGTAAGCCCTGAAACCCGAACGCGGGGGTACACGCATCAAAGTCACCTGCGAGGAGCGCTTCGGGCTTTGCGTGGCAAGCAAGAATCCATCGGCGGAGGTCCTCACTCTCCGGGAAGAGCCTGAGCAACTCATAATCGGTGAGGTATATGTCGCGGGCATCGCCCGAGAGCGCAACCCACCGGAACGGCCCGCGCCCGACGCAAAACTGAGGCCGAATGAACGCGGGGACAAACCCCGGGAACGCAAAGGCCTCAGCATATCCGCTCTCGAGCGCAACCTGCCGGATGTTGTTGCCATAGTCAAAGGTGATCGCGCCGCGCTCTTGGAGGGCAACCATCGCGCGGACATGCCGCTCCATGCTCGCGATTGAGAGCAGCGTGTAGTGCGCGGGGTCGGCAACCCTCGCTTCCTCAGCCTCAAGAGCACTGTATTCGACCGGGCAATACCCATGCAGCGGGTCGTGAGCGCTGGTCTGGTCGGTCAGCACAGCAGGCGTGATACCACGCGCAAGCATGTGCTCGAGGAGTTCAACAGCGTTGCAGTGGACGCCGATAGACCGGGCCTGGCGCTTGGCTGCGCACTCGATCGCGCGATCGATCGCGTCGTCGAGCACGCTGATGATCTCGTCGAGGTAAGTATCGCGCACTCGTCGATCAAGACGCGAGTGATCGACATCTGCGATCAGGCATGTCCCGCCGTTGAGTGTGATTGAAAGAGGCTGCGCACCGCCCATCCCGCCACACCCCGCGGTCACGCAGAGTTTGCCTGCAAGCGTGCCACCGAAATGCTGCCGGGCGCACTCGGCGAAGGTCTCGAAGGTGCCCTGCAGGATGCCCTGCGTCCCGATATAGATCCACGAGCCCGCGGTCATCTGGCCATACATCATCAGGCCCTTGGCAGCAAGGTCGTCAAAGTGCTGCTGCGTGGCCCAGTGGGGGACAAGATTGCTGTTGGCGATGAGCACGCGCGGGGCATCGGCATGGGTACGCACAATACCGACTGGCTTGCCCGATTGCACAAGGAGTGTTTCGTCTCTGCCGAGTTGTTTGAGAGACTCGATGATGGCATCAAAGGCGGGCCATGACCGAGCCGCCTGTCCACGGCCGCCATAGACGACGAGTTTCTCGGGGTGCTCAGCAACCTCGGGGTCGAGGTTGTTCATCAGCATGCGCATCGCAGCCTCAGCCTGCCAGGTCTTGCAAGTGCGCTCGTTCCCGCGAGGGGCACGGATGACTCTTCCTTCTGCTTTCAACTGCGTACCCACTATCGACTCCTTCCACGACAACAACAGCCTGCCAAACGCAGAGCCCGATTGCCGTGATAAAACCATAGGACTTGTGCTGGGGGTATGTTCAGAGCAGTGGGGGGGGGAGCACGCCCGCAGCATCTGGCGACCCCAGGAACGCGGTAAGAGCCTCAATATCCGGCGTAATCGAGCGGTCTTCGTGCAGGCTGGGGACTAACTCACGCACGCGACGATGAAGGCGGTCAACACCATCACCCGACCGGAGCGGGCGGTGCAGATCAAGCCCTTGTGCTGCACAGAGCAACTCGATCGCGATCACCGAGCGCGTGAGCGAGAGCGCACGCGCAGCCTTGGTAGCTGCCCGAGGCCCAAATGAGTTGTAGTCCTCAATCCCGGCGCTGGTCGAGATGTTGGCAACGCTCGCGGGATTGGCAAGGCCGATGATCTCGTTGCAGCACGCTGCTGCGGTGTATTGGGCAATCATCAGCCCAGACTGCAAACCGGGTTGCGGTGCAAGATACGGCTGCAACCCACAGGCGGGATCGGATGCCGCGAGCATCGCAAAGGTTCGTCGCTCACTGATCCCAGCGATGTGAGACAACGCGATGGTGAGCAGGTCAAGCGGGATCGCCAACGGCATGCCATGAAAGTTGCCCGCGCTGATGATGTCGCCGTTGTCGAAGACGAGCGGGTTGTCGGTGACTGCCCCGAGTTCATTTTCAATCGCGACCTTTACATAACGCACCGCATCCAGTGCTGCACCAAGTACCGGCGGGGCGCAGCGAAACGAATACGGGTCCTGCACCCGCGGGTCATTCTCGATGTGAGAGGGGATGATCTCGCTCCCCGCAAGACACGCACGCAACGCCGCAGCGATATCGGTTTGACCGGGCTGACAGCGGGCGGCGTGGATGCGTGCATCGAGAAAGGCATCCGTTGCGCGAGCGGCATCGATCGACATCGCGCTCGTTGCTACAGCAGCAGCAAAGAGTTGAGAGAGTTCCGCGAGCAAGAGCGAGCCCCGAGCAGCCATAAGGTGAGTGCCGTTGATGAGCGCAAGACCCTCCTTGGCCTGGAGCTCTATGGGCGCAAGCCCAGCGTCAGCGAGTGCCTCGGCTGTCTTGCAGAGTCGGCCCTGTTGATATACCTCGCCCTCGCCCATGAGTGTCAGGGCGACAGCTGCAAGGGGTGCAAGATCACCCGACGCGCCGACCGAACCAACCTCGGGCACAGCAGGTGTGAGCCCAGCATTGAGCATCCCGATGATCGCAGACACGAGTTCTGGTCGAGCGCCAGACCGACCACGGGCAAGGGAGGCCGCCTGGAGCAGCATCATGCCGCGCACGATCGGGACGGACAGATGATCGCCAAGGCCAGCCGCGTGACTTCGAATCAGGTTCTTCTGGAGTTGGGCAAGCTCGCCAACCGGGATTCGCTGTTTACTCAGCGAGCCAAACCCTGTGTTGATGCCATAGCAGGGCTCATCGCCAGCGCACGCAGCATTGACCGCTGCCAGGCTTTGTTGCATGACCTGGACCGCGCCGGAGGAAAGTTCGATTATGCGAGAGTGGTTTGCAACATCATCGACCGCGTCGATTGTCAGAGGTGACCCATCAAGGAGCAGGGGGGAGGCAGACATCATCGGGGTTTCCTGAATCGGAGGAAGTAACTCTCCTCGAAACTACTGACAGTAACTTCCTTAACAAACACAAACCCTGCGCGTTCCACTTCATCGGTGACGACACCCTGCCCGGCACGGACATGGTTGAGTACCCACTCGCGCGAGACCCCGGGGGTGCGGATGAAGTCGATAATCACGAGTTCGCCACCAGGCCTGAGCGCATCATAGATTGATGCGAGACTCGACTGCGGGTACTCAAAGTGGTGGTAGACATCACAGACAAACGCGATATCGATGGAGCTGGCTGGCAGTTCGATCGAACGCTCCGAGCACAGCATCGCTTCCACTTGTGTCAGGCTGTGATGCTCGGCACGCTCTGCCATATGTTCGACAAACGCAGGTGAAATGTCGAGCGCGTAGACCTTGCCACCCTCACCGACTGCATCCGCAAACGGCTCAAGAAACAACCCGGTCCCCGCGCCGATATCGGTAACCCGCTGCCCCGGTCGCAAACCAACCGCCGCAGCGATCTCGTGCCGGGCGTGATAGATTTCTCGGGTCTCAACCTCAAACCGCTCAGACCAGAGCCCGACATCAATATCCGCAGCCATGTATGCAGTGTTGATACCCGGCTTGACGCTCTGCTCGGCAGCCAACTCCTCACGCAATGCCAGTTGTTCAATCCCCGGCGTTCGGATCTGTTCGCACGCACCCAACCCGGCCATGCACCCAAGGCAGATGAACCATCGAACACGGTGTTGCACCTGAGACCACATCAGTAGGAATCCTTGTCTCATCGCTGCCAAACCCTCTGCAATGCCAGGAGTGGCCCTAAGAGCATGTCGAGTTTGACATAACAGTCATTATAGGACCTTG
>JAJRZG010000031.1 GCA_024275365.1 Planctomycetota bacterium
CATCGAGAAAAAGGTCTCGCGGTCCACCTCGGCCGCCCGGACATCATGCACGATGTACCGGCTCTCGACCCCTTCGTAGTTTCGCCGAAGCCAGGTGTCGATCCAGAACGCCTCGAGCCGCACGAGTTCTTTCTGCTCGGCACCCATCGAGCCGGAGACATCCATCATATAGATGATTGCCGCGTTCGACTGCGGTTTCTTGACCTGCGTCCACGACCGGTACCGCAGGTCTTCCTTGATCGGAATGATGACGGGATCGTCGGGGTCGTAGTCGCCCATGGAGACTTGCCGTTTGAGGGCTTCTTTGTAGCTGCGTTTGAAGTGCCGAAGCGAAGCGGGCCCGACCGGGCGGATCCCGGAGTATTTGTCGCGCACGGTGGTAATGCGGTGCTCACCCCGCGGCTTGATGCGCGGAAGCTGCAACTCTTCAGCCAGAATATCGGCCAGTTCTTCGAGCGAGACATCGACCTCGGTGATGTGTTGTCCTTCTTGGTCGCCACCGGCTGCCTCGCCCGAGCCGGGAGCCGCCTCTCCCTCCTCGCCCTCGCCCATCCCGACGCCCGTCGAGTTGTCGCCATAGCGGAAGTTGGGGATGTCGATATCGTGGAGCGGGATGGAGACATATTTGCCACCCTCTTTGCCGATGAGTTCGCCGCGGGAGAGGAACTTTTTGAGATCGCGGCGGATCCGTCCCCGCACGATCTGGCGGAAGCGTTGGTGGTCCTGTTCGATCTTGCTGATCATGGCGGTATCCTCGCAAGTTTCTACGCCAAGAACTATCGGCCGGATCGGGGAAAAACTCCCACCCAAAAGAACAACAGCCTCGGTCCCACTTCATCCTTCTGCCTTATGCCTGTCCCTCTCCCCGTCTCTTCACGATGCTCGTCAGCATCCATGAACACCCAAGCCCAACCGGCACCACCAGCACCAACTCGGCCCCCCGGTTGACAAGATCAGCCGCAAGCCCCACAGCCGCCGCCTGCTCCCGCATCCCCGCTGTTGCCACAGCTGCCATTGTCAGGCCCACCGCCCACTCACGCAGCCCCAGCCCATTGCCCGTCAGCGGCACCACCATCGCCACCTGGCACACCGCCGCGACCACCACGACATGCTCGATCGCAAGTTCCTGCCCGACCAGCGCAAAGACCATCGCATACCGCGCGACCCACGCGAGCATGTCCACACTCCGCACACACAGCGCAGCAACTTCGCGCCACCATAACCACCCCATGACCCGAGCACATGCCGCAACCAGACCCACCCCAACCGTCGGCGCGATGAGCCACGCGACCCGAAAGCCCAAGTGTTCAGCACGCGACACCGCGACAGCCACCACGAGCAGCATCGCAAGGCTGACCCCGCTGAGCACCATCGCCGAGATCATCACCCGCACGCTGTCAGCAACAGGCATGGCGTGATACTTGCGATGAAACGCGACCCGCCCGATCATCCCCGGTCGGAACGGCAAGTAGTTGAGCAGCCACGCCGCCCCGATCAGCACCACCATGTCACCTGCTGGCACAGCCGCATACCGCTGCGAGAGCAAGTAAAAAGTCGCCGCTGATGCAAGCCAACTCACCAGAGGCAAAAGCAGCGCCCCGACCACAAGCCCAGCCGGTGCATCTCGCAACGAGTCGGCCGCTTCGGTCAGAACAGACCTCTGAGAGCCCACCGCCCACAGTGCCGCCGCGAGCAATCCAAACCCAACAGCCGCCCCAATGACGCGCCGAACCCGTGGCGAACGCAGACTCGTCTGCAAAGCATCTCGTGACCTTTGAGAGCCCCGCCATGCTGCTCGATCTGGCGACTGGAAAGCCCCGACTGCTCCATGAGTGTCTGGCAAATCACCTTCAGACCCACTGACAGGCAAGCCTTTCGACCCGCTGTGGGGCGGGCTTTCATGCTCACGGCGAGGAAGCCGAGAGACCCCTGCCATAACCGCAGCACGGCATACCCGACGGATGAGCGAACCAGGCCGCATCATCACCTCACATCGTCGGTCGCTCGAAGCGTCCCCGCTTCGAGTCTTGAGAATGTCGGCTCACCAGTCCCAAGCCGATTCCGCAGCGCCCATGCAACCGCACCAGACCCATCGGCATCACGCTCGATCCATCCTGCGAGCACTGGATCGTCGGCATCACGAACCCGCGTCACCAATGCCAACGGCACAAGCTTCGAGTCTTGCTCGGCAAGAGCCACAACATCAAACGCCTCCATCCCAGGGGCCGCCCACGCATTCGGCAGCACCGCAAGCAGCATCGCCCGCGACACCAGAGGCAGGCGTGGATACCGATCGGCCGCGATCCCAGCGATCCGCTGCAAGTCATCGGTCAAGAGCCCATACTCTGCCCCCGGTGCAAGCAACACCCGGGCCCGGATAGCCGCGACGACCTCTGGAAGCTCAGCCTGGCTTGCGCCCTCGAGCGCATTGGCAAGCTCGATCGCAGATACAAACCGAAGCATCAGGGGAGACCGCCCGAGCCGACCCGTCTCGGCTTCAAGGCACAACATCCCCGGCGCGGGCACTCCCCCGTCATCCAACCGATACCCCTGCAACACACGCCACCGCTCGCGGACAGCCTCCATCGCCCCGACCTCTGCAAACCACCCCGAAACACCCGCATCGGGCAGCACGACAACATCGATCGATTCGGTCGGCATCAAGCGAAGCCGGTGGTTGAGCTCGTGCACCTCGGGCAACGCCCGCCCAAACTCATCTGCCGTCCCGATCTGCAACCTCGGCACAAGCAACAATCGGCTGTTCAGCGGCCGGTTCCCGCCCACCGCGAGCGGGATCGGCGCCAGGTTTGTCATGCGGAGATGCACCCCGGCCGGCTCGGTTGCCCCGCCGACACTCTCGACAATCTCAACACGCAAACTCATAAAGGTACGAGGCTCTGTCGTCATCCTGTCTACCCACGCGGGCACACTCTCGCCGAGCCGAGCCGCCGCAGCCCGCTCGGGTGTTGCCATCGGGTCGATCCCCGTCAGCTTGCGGTGCTGCTCGCGCGCCCACACCCCCGAGAGCGACATCGGCCTCTCGGTCGCCAGCTCCCGGTACACCTCGACTGCCTCGGCAACCTTCCCGTTCTCTTCAAGAGACAGCCCCAGACCGACCCGGTTCATCGGCGTATCAGACTGCACAAGCCGGAACATGTCCTCCGCCTTGATCGGATCACCCAGCCGGAGCTCTCTCCACGCACCGAGCATGATCGCCGCCGGAGATTCTGTCCCGAGCATATCCGTCGCGCGCGTCGCCCACACATCCAACGCGTCGGTCTGCTGCCCGACCCAGGCGATCGAGATCAGGTGTTGTGACAGCTCGCCCCATATCTCCGCCATCTGCCTGGCCCGCTCTTCAGGAGACGACAGCTCTGAGAGCGCACCCGCCCGCGCGAGACTCTTCTCGAACATCATTGTCATGTCTTGGAGCGTCCACCCGATCGTCTCTTCATCTTCTGCCATCAAAGCCGCGACCAGACGGATGTGGTTAAACATCGCCGAGAGCACGATTTCCTCTGGTTTGGTCAGCGATTCGGTCGGCATCCGCGCCTGCTCATACTGCAGAATCAAGTTGATCGCCTGCTGACGCTTCACCGCGAGTTCCTGGTTGAGCGACGCAACCACAGCCTGTGGTCCTTCAATCTGCCAGCGGATCACCGCAGACTCGACAGACAATCCCTCTCGCTCGGGCGCGCCATCGGCGCTATACAGCGCAACCGCGATCGCGTGGAAACGACCCGCTTGCTCAAATGCTCCTGCCATCGTCAGCTCGATCGCAAGCTGCTGATACACATTTGGATCGGTTGGGTCAGCCATCAGCAGATTGAGCAACAGCTCGATCCGCTCGGACCTCGTTTCCAACATCGGCCCAAACGACGACCACGCAAGAGCCGCCGCTTCTTTGTTTGATGAGTCCAACTGCATCGCCTGCGCAAGCCGATCGGCAAATCCTGTGGAGTTCCCCACCTCTCGCTGGAGCATCGCCGCATCGAGCGCGAGTCGGCTGCGCACCGCTGGGTCGATCCCAGAACCCGCAGGCCCGAGGAATCGGTCATACGCCGCGAGTCGATCTTCGACGGTCTGAATCCGACCGATCCGAGACGACACGAGCCGGAGCTGCGCGACAGTGTCTTTCGGGTCGAGCCTCAGCAACTCTCGCGTCAGCGAATCGACCAGCTCACTCTCCCCCGCCGCCCACGCCGCCCGTATCCGCGCTCGGACAAGCTCGATATCTTCAGGCTGGAACTCTGATGCCAACGCCAGCACACGCCCCGCAACCATGTAGTCATCGGGCGAAGGGTTGGGCCGGGCTCGCAGATCGAGCAACGCGATCCGCGCCACCGAGCGAGCCGCATACTCCTCTGGAAGCGCCGTCTGCGCAACAGTCGGCAACGCCAAGCTGCACACCGCAACCGCCGCGACCACTCGCCGTGCCAACCACCCAACGACCCGATCATGCCTTCCGTGCATTGTCAACCTCATCCTGCTTTCATTCCCGTGCAACATTCCTGCGGACCTCTCGAAAACTGGTCACGAAAGACCCCTCAAGACCGCCCCATTCAACCCCCAATCAGCTGAGCCCGACCAACCTCAAGTGCAATCCAGACCACCCCCCCGACCAGCACCACCGTCGCAGCCAACTCCAGGGGCCATGTCAACCAACGGGCTGCACGAGGGAACCATCGGTCCGCCACCAGGTACATGAAAAGAAACTGCCCCGCTGCGATCAGAATTATCCCCCCGAGCCGGGGCATCGCAGGCGGAACCAGAGGCCACCGCCCCGCACCCTCGCCAAGCAGCCAGAGCCCACCCACAACCATCACCCCCGCCCACACCGTCGAGGCAAGCGTCAGCAGCGTCAGGCTCATTTCCCTGGTCATCGGCACAAACGCACCCTCCCCATACACGGGCCACCAAAGCCCGCCGGGAGTGTACCGTCACTGCCTGCCGGGTGTTCGTCAGCCCCTGCTCAGCCCCGTGCCATCGTCATCAAAAACTCGGCGTTGGTCTTGACCTTCTTCAAGCGGCTCTTCATCAACTCCATCGCCTCGACCACATTCATATCACTGAGCACCTTCCGCAGCCGATAGACAAGCTCGAGCTCCTTGGGGTCCATGAGCAGTTCTTCGCGTCGGGTGCCGCTGGCTGCGACATCAATCGCCGGGTAGATCCGCTTCTCGACAAGCCGACGATCAAGATGCAACTCGCTGTTGCCGGTGCCCTTAAACTCCTCGAAGATAACTTCATCCATCTTCGACCCGGTATCGACAAGGGCTGTCGCGATGATCGTGAGCGAGCCGCCCCCCTCAATGGCGCGGGCTGCCCCAAAGAACTTCTTCGGCCGTTGCAGGGCGTTCGAGTCCAGGCCGCCGGTCATGATCTTGCCCGAGTGGGGCATCTCGGTGTTGTACGCCCGCGCGAGTCGCGTGATCGAATCGAGCAAGATCACAACATCCTCGCCAAACTCGACCCGCCGCTTGGCCTTCTCGATCACCATGTCCGCTACCGCGACATGTCGGCTCGACTGTTCATCAAAGGTGCTCGCCACCACCTCGACTGTCTTTGCGGTGTTGCGTTTAAAGTCTGTGACCTCCTCGGGCCGCTCATCAACGAGCAGCACCGTGATGCTGACATCGGGGTAGTTCTCCGTGATCGCCCGGGTCATCTTCTGCAACAGAATCGTCTTGCCTGTGCGGGGCGGCGCCACGATGAGCGCCCGCTGCCTCCTCCCGATCGGCGCGACAAGGTCCACGATCCGCATCTCGATCTCGTCGGATGTGGTCTCAAGAATGAACCGCTCCTCGGGGTGCAGAGGCGTGAGGTCCTCAAAGTTCACAAGCCCGTGAATCTTCTTTGGGTCTTTCCCGTTGACCTCATCAACCCGCAAGAGCGCAAAGTACCGCTCGCTCTCCTTGGGTGGTCGAATTGCCCCACGGATAATCATCCCCCGCCTCAAACCAAACCGTCGAATCTGGCTCGGCGACACATAAATATCATCCGGCCCCGCCAGATAGCTCAACTCGGGGCTGCGGAGGAACCCGAACCCATCAGGCATCACCTCAAGCGACCCCTCCCCGAGCATCAGCCCGAGCCGCGTCGCACGAGCCTTGAGAATCTTGAAAATCAGGTCCTGCTTGGGGATCGAGTTGGGCTCTTCAATCCCCTCATGCCCCGCAAACTCAAACAACTCGTCCAACTCCATCCGCTGGAGTTCGCCGATCGTGATCTGGTCCTTGAGCGTCTCGGGGTCAGCATTGGCAGCGATCTTCTCAAGCTCGGCAGCCTCGCGCTCCAGTTCCTCATCGCTCGGCAATATGTTGCTTGGATACGCGGTCCGATAGCCGCCCCCTTGCCCCCCCTGTCCCGCGGGCCCACCCGCGCTGCCCTTGCGCTTCTTGCGTTTCCGCCGTTTTGAGCCGCCGCCCTCGCCCTGCTGTCCTCCCTGTCCACCCTGTCCGCCTTGAGGCCGCGAGGGTGATTGCCCACCATTCTGGCCACCATTCTGGCCGCCATTTCGTTGACCACCGTTCTGACCACCGTTCTTCTGCCCTCCGCCCTGATCGCCAGAACCGCCGCCATTCTTTGCCGGGGTCTCTGTCGGGGCGCCCTGAGGCTGGCTCGGCTTCGGGGATTCTGCCTTGGGCTGGCCTGCGGGGTTTGGTTCAACCGACTTGGGAGCAGCCTTCGCAGCAGTCTTGGCAGAAACCTGCGAGACTGCCTGCTTTTTCACCTCAGACTTTGCTGCTGCGGGTTTGGCAGCATCTTTTGAGGGTGCCTTGCTCGTCCGACGCTTTGGTGTCGGCTTGGGGGTCTGTTCAACCACTTCAGTTGTCTTTGCCATGTCCTGTCCGTTTCTTCATTTCGGTGTGTCAGCCCGTCGGATCCATCCACCCGGACTACACAGCAACACATCACGCAGCCGACAGGCCACGCCGATCGAGTCTTCTCCGTCCCCATGCCATGCGACACAGCGCACGCGGGGAACACCATCTATCACCAGCAAATAATGCGGGAAAAAGAGCTTTCTGCAAACCCGACGAATTGTTGCGGAACTGCCGTCGGCACTCACACGAGGCCCGTCAACCGGCATCCGGCCGAGGGCTACCCGTGCCGGTTCCACTGCAATGTGTCAGGATCTGATCGAGGATTCGCCGAACCTCCACCCGAAGGTGGCTGGCATCAGCGTCGTTCACTATACAATAGTCTGACCGATCCGCCTTCTCATCAAGTGGGAGTTGGACTTTTTCTCGTCTTGCCAGTTCTGCCTCGTCCCAGCCACGGGTTTCCCGAACACGAGCCAACCGAATCTCCCGACTGGCCTCCACAAAAACCACCGCATCGCACTCAGCATCCAGCCTGGCCTCGAAGACCAGCGGGGCATCGAGCACCACCGCCGGGGCTCCTGCCGCCCTGGCTTCGGCGATCAACGCCTGCCGTCCCTGCCGGATGATCGGATGCACAAGCCCCTCGAGCCGCTCCCGCTCTGCCGGGTCGGCAAAGACGATCTTCGCCACCTTCTTCCGATCCACCCGCCCCTCATTTCCCAGAATCTCCTCCCCCCACCACGCCACCAGTTGCTCGCGGACCTCCTCCCGATCGAGAGCCTCCCGGGCCGCCTTGTCTGAATCGGCCACCACACACCCGAGCTCAGCAAACGCCCGGGCCACCTCGCTCTTGCCCGCCCCGATCCCCCCCGCGAGCCCGATCACGACAGGCTCGACCGCCCCTCGCGAGCCGGTCCCTATGGGACCGGTCCTGTTCGTCTCTCCCCCACCTTGACCCAGTGGGGTGGGCATCTCGCCCGCCCGATCTCCTCCTGCCTTCCCTTGCTCGATCACCCGCCTCACCTCCTCGACCCGCTCGATCGGCCTGGCCACCGTCACCCACGCCACCTCGACGCCTCCCGTCCCAGCCGTCGCAAACCCGATCGTCCCCGTCCCCGTCAGCCGCTCGAGCAGTGTTCGGTGCCAGACCACATGCTGCACCCGCTCCACCGGCAAACTCGCTGCCCCCCGCGCAAAAACCCCCGCCACCCGCAGCACGAACCGATCGGTAATCACATACCGCCGACAGGCCACCACCACCCCCTGCCAAAGCAACCGCCCCCCCACCGCTGCTGCAAGATACAGCCCCACCTTCCCGCCATACGCCCCAAGCCGCCCCCACGCGGCCAGCGTCACCCAGACCAGCCCCGCCACCAGCACCAGCCCCACGATACTCCGGATGCTCTCGAGCACCACCGCCCACCCGCTCGGCCACAGCCGAAGCCGAAGGCTCTCCCCCTCGCCGACCCAAGGCCGCAACTCGCGGGGGAGCCTCTCGCCCGGCTTGGTGGTCGGCTGCCTGCTCACCCACGCCCCCCGCTCACAACGCATCCCTCTTGAGCGTCACGATCTCGGGGTGGTTGCGGTAATAGCCGTTGTAATCGAGCCCATAGCCCACCACAAACTCATCGGGGATATCAAACCCGACATACTCGGCCAACTGATCGTCAGGCATCTTCGCCACCCGGGGCACGGCCTTCCGCAGCATCACACACGCGCGCACACTCGCGGGCTTCTGCTCGCCCACGATCTTGCGCACCAGTTCGATCGTCTGCCCCGAGTCGAGAATGTCATCGACGATCACCACATGCTTGCCCCCAAGATCACTCGGCAGCTCGCTCGAAATCACCGCTCCCTTGCTCGCCAGGCTCTTGCCCGGATAGCTGCTCACCGCCACCAGCCCCAAGCTTAGCTTCAGCGGCATCTCCCGCAGCAGGTCGGCGGCAAAGATCATCGCCCCCGACATGATCGGCATGATGACGATCTTTCCGACCTCCGCCCGGCAGGCCTCCTCTCCCCCCAACTCACCCCCCAGCTCCGCCCGCAGATCATCACAGAGCATCGCAGCCAACTCATGGACCCGCCCCGCGATCGCCTCC
>JAJRZG010000032.1 GCA_024275365.1 Planctomycetota bacterium
CTCATCGAGCAGCTTGGTACGGAGGGCATCGACCGCCTCGCTGCGTTCCTGCTTGCCGACGATCTGGCGGGCAGCCATCATGCCGTCCGTGCAGACTTCCTTGACCTTCGCCGTCACTTCGTCAGCGGGGAGCAAGAGCGTGCCGGGCTTCTTCTCCTGGCCTGCCTTCTCGACGAGCTCGCCGATCAGCTCGAGGGTCTGCTTGATGTGGTCATAGCCGAACTCGACTGCTGCGAGCACATCAGCATCGGGCACCTCGGCCGCCCCGACCTCGATCATGTTGATGCCGTCGCAGTGACCGGCGAGCACCATGTCCATGTCGGAGAAGTCAAGCTGCGAGACGGTGGGGTTGATGACAAACTGTGGCCCGTCATCGGTGTGGATGCGGCCGACGCGAACCGTCGCCAGCGGGCCATCGAACGGCGCGTCGCTGATGGCGAGTGCTGCCGAGGCTGCGGTGCCTGCGAGCACATCGGTATCGTTCTCGGTATCGTGGCTCATCACCCAGCACTGGATCTGAATCTCATCGACAAACCCATCAGGAAAGAGCGGCCTGATCGGGCGGTCGATCATCCGCATCGTCAGGATTTCCTTCTCATTTGGCGCGCCCTCGCGCTTGCGGAAGCCACCGGGAAACTTGCCAGCGGCGGGCAGCTTCTCGCGGTAATCGACCTGCATGGGGAAGAAGTCGAGCCCTTCGCGGGGTTTGGCGCGGACGACGGTGGCGAGCACGGTGCTGCCGCCATAGGTCGCGATGACGGCGGCCCCTGCCTGACGAGCGACCTTACCGGTCTGGAGGATAAGTGTGCGACCACCGATCTCGCGTTCGACGCGGACGGTACCGAGACTCTTGGTTGTCATGGTGTGTTCACCTTCTGCTGTGCGGCCGCCGCCAATCGGAACCGATCCGTGTGTCATTGGCCGCTCACTCTCGCAGCCCCCACACCGCCCGAGAGACAGAAGGTATCGTGCAGTCACGAGACTGCCCGGTGCCCACTGCCGCTGCGTGCTTGGTCGGAGCCGCAAAACGGATACGGGATAAAACAAACACCGCCGACATTTCTGTCGGCGGCGAGGTGGTCGATTACTTGCGCAAGCCGAGCCTGCCGATGGTCTCCAGATACGCCGGGCGGTCCTTCTTGGCCAGATACCGCAACAGCCGATTGCGACGGCTCACCATCTGGAGCAGCCCACGACGGGTATGAAAGTCCTTGCGGTGCTCGCGGAGATGCTCGGAGACCTCCTTGATACGGCGTGTCAGGAGAGCGATCTGCACCTGCGGCGAACCGGTATCGCCCTCGCTGGTGGCAAAGTCGGAGATAATCGCGGTGCGAACTTCGGGAGCGGTCGCCATCTGTTGTCCTCATCAAGCCAATACTGTGCGTCAAACCGGAAAACCCTTGAAGCGGCTCCCGGATGGTTTCAAACCCGGCCAACCCTTGACGAACCGACACCGGTCCAGACAATAACGGCTGGGTGTGAATGGTAGCCCCGGGCCGAGACCCGATCAACGCCCACGCCTCCTCGGCTCTCGCGGGGGGGTGCCGAGCACCACCCGTATTTCCACCCCGCACCTCTCCTGTGCAGCACCATCCCGGCGTACCGTTGGGCACCATGAAGACGCCCTCCTGCCAGCTTTCGGTCTCCCGCCGGGTCGCCTTGATGAAGCCCTCGGTCACCGTCGCCTTTGGCAACCGCGCCAAGGCGATGAAGCAGGCGGGGATCGATGTGCTGGGTTTCTCGCTCGGTGAGCCCGACTTCGACACCCCCCAGCCGATCAAGCAGGCGGCCATCGAGGCCATGCTCGCCGGCCAGACCAAATACATGCCGACCCTGGGCGACGCCGAGACGCGGGGGGTCATCGCGGCCAAGCTCGAGCGGGACAATGGCATTGCCGGCCTCACCAGCGACCACATCGCCATCTCGGCGGGGGGCAAGCACGCTCTGTATGTCTCCTGCCACTGCCTCCTCGACCCCCCCGAGCCGGGAGAGCCCGCTCCGGAGGTCCTGCTCCCCGTCCCCTCGTGGGTCAGCTACGCCCCGATCGCCAGGATGGCGGGGGGCACAGTCATCGAACTGCCCACCACGGCTGCGGACGACTTCAAGATATCGCCCGACCAACTCCGGGCTGCCATCACCCCCCGCTCCCGCCTGCTCATCCTCAACAGCCCCAGCAACCCCTGCGGCACCATGTATTCACCTGACGAACTCCGCGCCCTCGCAACCGTCATCGAAGAAGCAACAGCCACCACCGCCCCCGATCTCGTCGTTATGTCCGACGAGATCTACGAGAAGATCGTCTATGGCGACATGGCACACTTCTCGATCGGCTCCATCCCCGCCATCGCCGACCGCGTCATCACCATCAATGGCCTGAGCAAGGCGTACGCCATGACCGGCTGGCGGATCGGCTATACCGCGATGCCCGGCGACTTTGGCCGCGAGTTCATCAAGGCCCTCGCCACGATGCAGGGCCAGATGACCACCTGCATCACCTCCTTCAACTACCCCGCCATCCGCACCGCCCTCACCGAATGCGAAGCCGATGTGCTCCGGATGCGCGACGCCTTTGCCACCCGGGCCGAAGTCATGTTCGCCAGGCTCGGCAAGATCAACGGCCTCATCTGCCCCAAACCCACCGGGGCCTTCTACGCCTTCCCCGATATCTCCTGCTTCTTCGGCACAACCTCGGCTGGCGGCCGCCCCATCAACTCGGCACTCGACCTCTGCGAGGCACTCCTCGAAGAGGCCCGCATCGCCTTCGTCCCCGGCGAAGACTTCGGCGGCTGCGGCGATCGCTGCGTGCGGATCTCCTTTGCGTGCAGCGAAGCACAGATCAACGCGGGGATGGACCGGTTCGAGGACTTCCTCAGTAAACTGCGGTAATCACGCGCTCTTGAGGACGACCCTCTACCCCTCCGAGCCCGGGACTTCAGTCCCGGGTTTCGTACTTTGGAGACGAAACCAAAAACCCCCAAACTGAAGTCGGGGGCTCGGCTGATGTGTTCGTTTCACTCTGTTTCTTCGACTCCCAACCCCTCCGTTTCCTCGTCTTCCCGCAGCCCCACCACAATCTCCCCGCTCTCTTCATCCTGCCTAACACGCACCCGCCGGCTCCGCACGAGTTCGAGCAGCGCAAGGAACAGCCCGATCATCTCATTCCGTGCCCGCCCGACAAAGATCTGCCGGAGTGTCAGCAACCTCCGCCCCGCCTCGGCCTCTCGCCGCAGGTTGTCCACCATGTCCTCGGCGTACAGCTCGATCGGCGTGTCGTCGGCGATGATCTCATGCTCGCCGAGCCGATCGAAGTTGATCGTTTCGCAGATCTGCCCGAACGCCTCGACCAGATCGACCACCGACAGGTCCTCGATATCGAGCGATCGGCTCTCGTCGAGAATCGCCCGCATCTCCTCGGCATCCACACCCGACCGCCCCGCCGGGTGCCGCTTGCTCCACTCGTCGCGCCGGTCTTCGAGCGCACCAGCCGCATCGCGGAACCGTTTATATTCGAGCAACTGCCCCACAAGCTCGGCAAGCGGGTTGGGCTCATCCCCCTCCGCCTGCATCTGGGCCTCCTGCTCACGGCCTTCGAGCGAGGCGGCCCCGAGCACCCGCGACTTGATCTCCGTCAGCGTGGCCGCCATCACGAGAAACTCGCCCGCCTTGTCGATATCGACCCGCTCGATCCCCTCTAAAAAGGCGATGTATTGATCGGTGATCTCGGCGATCGGGATTTCCGTGATCTCGACCTCGGCCCGTCGGATAAGGTAGTAGAGCAGGTCGATCGGCCCCTCGAAGGCCTCCAGCCTGACGGTATATTCTGTCGTGCCCATTTCACATGCTCCGGGGTGCAGCACAAGTATACAGCCGCCTCCGCCGCCACCCCCGCCCCCCGAACCGAGAGGACCGCCATGCCCCCATCCAAGCCGGACGCCAAGGCGTTGTACGCGATGGCGATCACGCTCTTTGAGCGTGGCCGCTACGCCGAGTCTGCTGCGGTCGCCGAGAGGGTGCTCCGCGCTCACCCCGGGCATACCGAGACGATGCTTCTCCGGGGCAGCGCTCTTGCCCGCTCGGGCAAGCCGGCCGAGGCGAGGCGTCTTTTCGCCAGTCTTCTCCGCGCCGATCCTCACGAGCACCGTTGTCATCACGAGATTTCGCTCACCCACCTCCTCGAGGGCAATCTCGCCGAGGCGCACGAGGCTCTGGGGCCGGCGTTGGCTGCCGAGCCGGCCAGTCCGCTCTATCTCGCGGCTCGGGCCGAGCTCTTTCAGGCGGAGGGTCGTGCGGCCGAGGGTCGCGACCTGCTCGCCCCGCTCGTCGGCTGGGGCAGCGCCGACCCGCGTTGTCGGATCGTCTTTGCCGAGCTGTGCGGCGCAACCGACCGTGCCGCCGAGGGGCTTGAGGCTCTCGCTCCCGTGCTCGACACCGTTGCGACCCTCACCGGTCCCCTCGAGCGCCGGGCTCTTTTTGCTCGCGCCGCTCTGCTCGACAAGGCGGGGCGCCACCCCGAGGCTCTCGATGCCGCGACCGAGGCGAA
>JAJRZG010000297.1 GCA_024275365.1 Planctomycetota bacterium
ACCCCCTCACTCCTCCCCCCCATCCTGCCGTCGTTTTTTTTTCTCCCCCTGCTCCCGCTTGGCCCGCAGCCTTCGCTCGATTGCCCCCCGCCCCGGCTTGGTCCGCACCCGGGGCTTGGGGCGCACCATCGCCCGCACGAGCAGTTCCCGCAGCCGATCGAGGCACGCCTCCCGGTTCCGCCGTTGCGACCGATGCTCATCCGCCGCGATCACCAGCTCGACCCCCACCCCTCCATCCCCATCCCCATCCTCCCCCACCAGCCATCCCTTGCCCAGCCGGGCGATTCTTCCCCGCACCGGGCCACTCACCGGCAGATCGGCAAGCGCAACCCGGAGCACCGCCTTGGTCGCCCGCTTGTTGACATTCTGCCCCCCCGGCCCAGAGGATGCAACGAAACTGAACCGCAGCACCCCCTCAGGCACCCTCAACCCCGGGGCGATCTCGATCCCGCCTTCGCCCGTGCTGCCTATGTCTCCACGCCCGCCGTCCATGCCGATACCCTATCACCTCACGAGCCTCTGCCTCTTTGGAGACCCACCGCTGTGCGCACAATACCCATCATTCTCTCGTTCGCGTTTCTGCTTGGCCCTGCTGCTGTGCGTGCCCAGGATGACACCGAGGTCATCGAGTCGGCCCCAGACCCGTGGACAATCAAGTTTGAGCCGGTGGGGTGGTATGTCGCTCCCAATGGCGATATCCGCCTGCCGGGATCGACCGGTGTTGGCCGGGGTTCTTCATTCACCGTTGCCGGGCTCAACATTGATAGTCCCCGTCTCAGCCCGCTGGGTGAGTTCCAGCTCCGCCGGGGCGATTGGCGCATCACAGTGCAGGGCTTGGGTTTTTCTCTCGATGATCGGGCCTCAACATTTTCAGGCAGTGGGCAGATCGGCGGTGCCCCCTTTGCTGCTGGCGACACCCTCCAGACATCCCTCGACCTGTTTACCTTCTCGGTCGATGGGGCATATGCCCTGCGGAGTGTCGAGGTGGGCACGCTTGAGTCGGGTGCCCCAAAGGTCCGGGCGACGCTCCTGGTGCTTGCTGGCGTCAGGGCACTTGATTTGAGTATTGATACGCAGGTCTTCACACCCGGCTCATCCACACCTACCGCAGTTGCCGGCGGGGACGCATTCAACGCCCATCCCTATGGCGGCTTTCGGGGAGAACTCGATCTCTATGACGACTTCACAATTGATCTCGTCGGATCGGTTGGCACACTCGCGATCGGGAATAGAGAATCGTGGTCGATCGACATCATGGTGGGCTTTGAGTGGAACCCTACACCACACTTTGGGGCTCAGATCGGCTACAGACAACTTCTCTTTGGCATCGAAAAGGGTGAGGGTGATACAGAGTTGTCCTGGGATGGTGGCCTGGCGGGCCTTTATGCGGGGACGACCATCCGGTACTAGTGCTTTGGGCTGCGCGTCGTGTCTACGGGTCTCCATTGCGTGCAAATCTCAGGCTTTCCATGGAAACCTAAGAGTCTGAAGATCAGCACTTGACCTGAGAACCCGGATATGCGACACTGCTGACCTCGGATCGGTTCATTCGGTTCGAGATGCTTGAGTCCCTTCTCGTGGGGTTGCTCTCAGGCTTGAGAGTTCGTGGAGCCAAGCCGTGTCGAGAACACGGAGGAGAAAGAAGGGGCGGCGATGGGGCAAGAGGGCGTTCGTACGATCACCAGAAAAGAACTCTCCGAGCGTATCGCAGAGAAGACCGGGCACAGCCAGGCTGCGGTCCGGGCGATGCTCAAGACTCTTTTCGATGAGGTCGTTGAGGAACTCAGCCAAGGCAACCGGATCGAGTTCCGCGACTTTGGGGTCTTTGAGGTCAGGACCCGAGCCCCGCGTATTGCGCACAACCCGCGATCGCTGAACCGGGTGCTTGTTCCCGAGCGCAAGAGTGTGAAGTTTAAGCCGGGCAAAGGGATGCGCGATGTGATCGAACGAGACCAGGCCCCGACCACGCCGATCTCGTCACGAGAACCCATGCCCGAGCTCAAGCCCGATCCAAAGAACACGATCAAGCCGGACACCAGCGGTATCGGGGATGAACTCCCTGTTCGGCAATAGAGCCTTGTGCAGAACCATGTTCTGTGTGCCACGGCGAATGCAGGATTCTCAACTTATACAGGTTTCACGAAGTTTCTGCGCTTCGTGATCTCCTTTGTTCGTCCGCTCTCAGGGGTGCCATGGCTTCGCGCCAGCGTAGCCATGCGGGTCTCTCCATCATGCTTACGCTGGCGCGAAAGCATGGCACCCACACAGAAACGAAGTGAAATCCGTATTACCCCGCTGGTGATGAGGCTGTCGGCACACTCAACGACAACATGCGTTCGAGCGACTGCACCGCGAGCGAGCACACCTCGGGGTGGACGCGGACCACATTCACCGCCCGAGGCTCACACGGTTCCGGCGTGCTGGCGTTGATGCGGATGCCACAGAGGGTGTCAAGCACCCACAACAGGTGGGGCTGATCGATCCGGTACATCGTCGTACACAGGCACTGGCACTCGCTGAGCATCCGCACCTCGACACCGCGATCGGCCATCTCGGCGGCAAGGCGGTTGACCAGGTGGACCTCGGTGCCCACCGCCCATCGGCTGCCGGGCTGTGAAGCGCGAACCGTCGTGAGGATGTATTCGGTTGATCCCGAATCATCTGCAAGGTCCACGACCTCCTTGGCGCACTCGGGGTGGACGATGATCCGTGTCGGTACTTCGTGGGTGGCACGGCTCTCCAAGCCGTGTGTATTCTGTTTTTGTTGCGCACGGTTATCTGCGCGAATCTGCTCACAGTGTTCTGGCCGAAAGAGCTTGTGGACCGAGCAGTGCCCCGCCCAGAGGATGACCTTCGAGGCAAGCAGTTCTGAAGCTGTTGACCCACCGAGGGTTTCGCCTTGCTGCGCACGCTTGGGGTCATAAAGGCATGTCTGGGTGTCGGTCTCAAGCCCATACTTGGCAGCCGTGTTGCGTCCGAGGTGCTGATCGGGCAGGAACAGGATTTTGATGTCGTCGTCGGTGGCATCATTCCCGGTGGCACGGCTCTCCGAGCCGTGTGTCAGATTGTTTTCAGGTCGAGCCTGCATGTCACGCGCAATCCCGGCTCGGAGAGCCGGGCCACCACCACCGGCCATCGCCCACGCAAAGACCGCATCTGCGTTCGAGCTTGTGCAGCACGCCCCGCCGTGGTCGCCGACAAATGCCTTGATGGCAGCGGTCGAGTTGACATAGGTGATGGGGATAATCCGCCCGGCCCACCCTTGCGCGCGCAGGCCCTCGTGGAGCGCTTCCCACGCCTGCACCGTGTCGTCATAATCAGCCATGTCGGCCATCGAGCACCCGGCGGAGAGATCAGGCAGGATGACCTCGACGGCATCGGGCGTGAGCATGTCGGCGGTCTCGGCCATGAAATGGACGCCGCAGAAGATGACCCATTTGACCTTGCCCCCCAGGGCGACCTCGGCTGCCAACTGGCTGAGCTTGAGGCTGTCGCCTGTGTAGTCGGCGTGCTGGATAACCTCATCGGCCTGGTAGTGGTGGCCCAGGATGACCAGTGACTCGCCGAGCTGCTCCCGCCGTTGGGAGATCAGCTCCGCAGCAGCCTCGGGTGAGAGAGTTGTGTAATACGCATCAAGCGATGGTTGCCAGAGCATGACCCGCCTCCGACCGAACTATAGGGAGCGGGTTTTCGATCTATCTGCAACACCCTGGCAGGCAGGCTCGCAACCCATGACGGGGCGACTCATGCTGCCTGGGTCATCGTCTGGTCGTGGTCGTAGGCCACACCGATTCGTTGGCGGAGCCCGACATGCTCGCCAAGGCGTACCACGGTGGCCGCCACGGTCATCTGCCTGCTGACCACGCCGCTCTGGTCCCAATCGACGAGCACATCGATTTTGTCACCGATCGCCAGGGGGCGGTGGTGTGAGAGCTCGAGCATCGCCCCGCCCGGGGAGAGGTCGCAGGTTTTGGCTGCCATGTAGCGGAGGGTTGGGGCGTGGAGAACCTTGCAGGGGCGTTTGATTTCGAGCCGTTCGTGGCGCCGGCGTTCGATGCAGGCTGTGGTGTCGGAGTTGGGTGTGTCGTTGTTCATGCCTTGCTCCCTGGTCTGGTGGTGGCTTCCTGGGGTTGGGTGAGAGGGCCGATGTCGAACCCCGGCATGGCTATCGGTCCGTGGCAGGGGCAACTTGACCTCAGGCCTCAGACATTCTCGGGAAGTTCTGGTGTGGGGGTTGTCTTGTGTACAGCATCGATTCGCTCTCCCTTTCCCTCCATGAGTGATACCCTCCCCGCATGGATATTTCTGTGCTCATCCCGACCTTCAACCGACCCGATAAAGTCGCAGCGTGCGCGAGGGGGCTGGTTGCGCAGACCCTCGATGCCGACCGGTTCGAGGTGCTGGTGGGGATCGATGGTGGGGAAGAGAGCCAGGAGCAAGCGCACGAGGTGGCGAGCGTGCTCCACACACTCTGGCCGGGCGAGCGGTCGGGGTTGCTCACTGTGACCCCGTGCGCCAAAGTTGGTCAGGCTGCGGTACGCAACACGCTGCTCGACCAGGCCCGAGGTGCAACGCTCGTCTTTCTCAACGACGACATGCTGCCAGAGCCGACACTTCTTGCGGAGCACCTTTGCGCGCAGCAGGAGGCCGCCTCGCAGGGCACGCCCGCGCTGGTCATCGGCGCAGCCCCCTGGGTCATGCGTCAGCCCGAGAGCCTGTTTGATCGACTCATCCGCGAGACCTCGATGGTCTTTTTCTACGACCGGATGGACGATGCCCTTGAAGCGGGCGAGGTCGATGCAACGCATGACTGGGGTTTTCGTCACGCCTGGCTGCTCAACCTTTCAGCCCCAGCCCAGCTCGTGCGAGATGCGGGCGGGATTACGGTTTTCCCCTCGACCTATGGCTATGAAGACGACGAGCTGGCCTATCGCTGCTGTGAGATGTTTGGCACGCCGGTGCGGTATGCACCCGGTGCGGTCGCCCGCCATGACCATCAGTTGATGCCCGAGGACTATCTCGACCGAGAGCGCAGGCTTGGGCACGCGGCGTGGGGGTTTGCGCAGACGACCCCGGTGTGTGCGTTCGCGATGTTTGGGCGCGATGTGACGAGTGAAGATGAGCTGTCCTATTCGCGGGCGTTCGTCACGCGCGAGCAGCCAACCGCCGATCGGCTGCGCGCAACCCTGCGAGAACTGGCAGAGATCCCAGATGACGCGGTCGCAGATCGTCACTCGCCCGCAGGCGGTGTTGTGCTCGAAGCCCTCTATCAGCAGCACCTGCTGCTCAAGCGGTGGGAATGGCGGCGGGGCCTGCTGGAAGCGAGCGATGAGGGCAGCACACGGCGCATTCCGAGCCCCGGGCTTCAGCCCGGGGTCGCGGCTGCTGCCAAGACGGGCGCAGACGCATAGACCCGATGCACCCGCACGCCCGCAGCCTCAAGCCCGGCGCACCGCGCGAGCATCGCGTCATGATGAAGCCACGAGCTGATGACGATATCGCTGGCACCACACGCACTCGCCTGTTCAGGCGCGACGATCGGCACGCCCCAGAGGTGCTCGCCCTGCCTGCCAGCGTCATCATCGAGGAAGGCAACGATGCGGACTGGCGCGCGCATGATGATGTTCTGGAGTTCGAGCGTGTGTCGGCCTGTGCCAAAGATCGCTACAGACCTGCCCGCGAGTGATTCGAGCACCGCGCCGAGCCTTGCTGCTGCATTGGGCGGGACGGTGCCAGAGCCCCCGCTGCCACTCCCGGTAAAGGCTGCGGGTGTGTGCGCGGGCCAGGGTCGCGGGGGCATCTGGGCAACGCGGTCGATCACCGACCCATATCGGCGGGCGCACAGGTCGATCGAGTACAGCCCCTGTACCAGCGCCCTCCCGCGCTCGCGGATCGCGTGCAGCTGCGAGTCGGAGCAGCGCACAACCCGCTCGACCGCACGCGCCATCGCGAGCCCGGCCTGCTGGTCGTCGGCATCGGGGCCAGCATCAGCAAGGAACCCCGTCTTGCCATCGCGGGCGAGTTGGGCGGTGCCCGACTGGCTGGGTGTGAGCACGGGGATGCACCCATGGGCGAGGGCTTCGAGGAGCGCTACGCTGAGGCCCTCATATCGCGAGGGCAGCACAAAGCAATCGGCCGTTTTGAGGGCACTTGCCACGCCAGCGGGGTTGGTCGCGCTGAAGCGACGGATACTCTGCCGCTGCGAGCACAGAGCATCGAGTTCTGTGGCTGCTGGCCCGTCACCGAGCAGCACTGTTTCGTGGTGCAACCCGAGGCGATTGAGTTCATCGGACATCACGGGCAATGCTCGCACGCGCTTCTGCTCGTGGTCCATCCGCCCGGTATAGAGGAGACGGATCGGCCTTCCCGCAAGGGGTTTGCGAGTCTGAACCTGCGCAGGCACCTCCACGCCATAGGGGATGCTAAAGACACTTGGCCCGCGCGTGGGGAACATCTGCCCGAGGCGGTGCGTGATGCGTTCACTCACGCCGACGAAGGTGGATATGGCGTGGGCGTAGTGCGCACACACGAGGTCGTTGTACCGGATATCGGAGTGGTGGACCGCGATGGTGCGCACGAGGTCGGGCATCTGTCGACTCAGTTCAGCGAGGATGCCATACGAATCGCCGAGGAGGTTTGGGCTGCACACAACCGGGGAGCCGGGGGCTCTCGCTGCGAGCACACCGATGGCGAGGCGATAGACGGGGAGGTAGGGAGAGAGGTCGCCGTTGCATGTGTCGAGAGGTGGCAGGTCGCGGGCATCGAAGATCTCGACGCGCGGGTCGATGGCAAAGTCGATGGGCTGCTGGCCGGGGGGTTCGGCATGGAGGATGAGGGCAACGGGTCGAGCGGTGTGTTGGGAGTCGGTTGTGTCGGAGGCACACGGTTCAGAGAACCGTGCCACCGCGTTGGCGAGGCGGACCGCCCACGAGGTGACGCCGCTGGCGTTGAGGCCGTGGGGGAGTGAGATGAGCAGGGGTGCGTTCATGGTTGATAAGTGGCATCGCCGAGGAGGAGACGGAGGTAGACATCGGTGACATCGCTGATGGTCGGGACGCTGATGAGTCGCTGGTACTGGCGGTAGTGCGCGCGGACACACTCGAGCAGGCGGGGGATCTCGAATGGATGGGCAAAGGGCAGACCGCCGAAACGGGCCAGCTCGCGGTGCCCGCCGGAGTCAAAGTACAGGGATGGCAGCCCACAGGCGAGCGCCTCGATGAGGGCGTTCGAGCACGGGTCATCTCGGCTTGCGGTGAGGTAGATGTCCTGCTGGCGGAGGAGGTCGGCGAGGGGTTCAGAGGGCTGGGCGTCGATCATGTGCCAGTTGGGGAGGTCCGCAGCCACACGGCCGATGAAGGTAAACTTGTACCGGTCGTGATCGGCGTTGCGGTCGAGCCATTCATAGACCGCTGCCCCCTTGCCGGGGTTGTCGCTCCATGATGTTGCGACGATATGGACCCGGGGGTCTTCGCGTTGCTGCCAGGGCTCTGGGTCGAGGGGGTCGTTGTCGTGGAGGTCGGCGTTGCTGCACGGGTAAAAAGTCGCGGGGTCACAGGCGTTGGTCACGATCACCGGGCGCACGGGGGCAAAGCCGAGCGACCAGGTTGCTTCGAGCATGTTCCAGCTTTGCACGACAGTCGCGACCGCAAGCTCGCGGTTGATTGCATAACACTGACGGTCAAGGTCGAGGGCATCCTTGGTGCGGCGGATGACCGAGAGCGGGCCATCGACGCGATGCACGACGCGGGCGTTGTTGACAGCAGCAGCGGTGCGCACCTTGTCGGCATCAAACCAGACGCTCTGGATGAGGTGGGCGGTTGCCGGTGCGCCCTCGCCATTGATCGAGACTTCAACCCCCCGGCGTTCGCACTCACCCTTGAGGGCGAGCATGAACTGGTTGCCCCCGCCCCAGGGTGGCTTGACAAACTCGTGCCAGAAGCAGAGGCGTTTGGGGCGTTCACGGAGCGAGGGCACAGCGATCGCTTCTCGCGGCCGGGCGTGAAGATCACGAGCGAGCATCTCATAGAACGCGCGCCAGCGGGGCGCGTTGGCTTTGGAGGTATGGGTTGCGAGCACGACCTGACGATGGGGCTCGACCCAGTTGCGGAGCCAGCCGGTGTCGATATCCCGTTCGATCTTGTCTCTCGCTTCGGTGGGCTCACGATAGAGGCAGTCTTCATGGAGCAGGTCCGGCGCGAGGCCGCAGGGTGTCGAGAGCTGGGGGACGCCCGCAGCCGCGGCTTCGAGCACGCCGCGCGGGCCTCCTTCATAGCGGCTTGTCGTGAGGAAGCAGTCGCAGCGTTTGTAGAGCAGGCCGAGCTGGGCGGGCGTGATCTGCTCGATCATGGCGGCATAATCATCGCCCTCTTCATCGACACCCGCAAAGACCCATGGCACCCCCCGGCGGTCGAGTTCGCGACGGATCCAGTGTCGGCGGGGGCTTGAGAGCAGCGCGACAACCTCACGCCCTCGCGTGTGCAAACCAGCGAGGATCTCGACGAACATATCGGGGCCTTTTTTGACCTTGGGCGCAAGATCTCCCGAGGCAAGCTCAACGCCAAGCGTGTCGCGCTGGAAGCTGCCGATGACATAGGCTGAATCGGGGATCGCCTCGAACGCCCGCGTCACAAGCGCGTTGGGCTCGATCGGCTCGGCATAGGGTGCGATATCAACCGCGTAGGGCACAAAGTGCGCTGTCGCGTTGTGGGCAGCTGCGACGAACCCCATGCGCCGATAGGTCTCGCGGTTTTGAGCGAGCCAGTGCGTGGTGCGCGAGAGGGCTCGTTGAAAGACGGGCTTGCCGAGGTGGGCGTGGGTCGCGTCGTCCATGTGGCAGATCACGGGCTTGCCGGCGAGCGACTCGCGGGGCAGGTCGAGCATCGGCTCCCACCACACCGCGTGGATGACATCGGCATCTTCCGGTCGATCAACAAGCTTGACAAGGTCGGGCAGGAGTTTGAGCGAGCGGAGCGTGAGGTTGCGGTCCTCATCGATCGCCCAGCCGGTTGCGTCACCTTTCACGAGATAGACGCGGACAGCAGTCATGGGCGCGTCCCTGTCGTTTCGCCCTTGACCGCGCGGACGCCAAAGCCGGTGGTGAACGAGCCGAAGAAGTTGTCTGCGGTCATGGTGTGACCATCGTCGAGGGAATGGGCTGTCTCGCGGGCCCAGGCGAGCAGGGAGAGTGCCGGCGTCCGCAGCCCGGGTGGCCAACAGCCCGTCTCCTCGGCGTGGCAGGCCCAGGCGCGGAACATATCGGCGAGCACCGAGAAGTATCGCCCCTGGGGCTCGATCTCGATGTGTGTGAAGCCAGCGCCTTCCAGTGCCCCCCGCCACCAGTCCGGGGTGTAGCGGGCGACATCGATCGGGTCGGCGTGGATCTGGTAGAGAAAGGGAGCCGTGGCAAGCAGCACGCCGCCGGGTGGAAGCAGGCGGGCAGCCTCGCGCAGTGCGCTGGCTGGGTCGGGCAGGTGCTCGACAATCTCGGCGAGGATCGCGCAGTCAAACGAGCTGTCGGGCGCGGGGATATCACAGGCATCAGCGACGATATCGGGGTGGGTCGCGGCATCGAGGTTGATATAGGTGACCTTGAGCCCTTGCGATGCCACCGCGTGCTCGATATCAAACTGTCCGCGTTTTTTGTCCTTTTTGCCGCCGATATCGGCAACCCGAGAGCCGTCACGCAGCTCGGCAACGCGACGGGTAAAGAACTCATCGATGTGGTAGCGGCGCATCGAGTACCAGACATCGTCGTGCATTGTGCCGATGGCCCCGGGCGCGCCCCCCGGCTGTGGAAGCGTCTGGGGGGGGCCTGGTCGGTTCTCGCGTGCGTGTGTCGTGCTCATGGCGTGGGGGCATTGGAGTGTGGGATGCAGTGCAGCACCGCATGGGGGTTGGTGAGGCCTCGCGCGCGATCGGGGAGGTCGAATCGGGACACGATGTTGACAGTGTGGAACCCCGAGGCAAGCAGCAGCCGACGCAGGCACTCGGGGGCGAAATGGAAGAACGCCCCGCCCGAGCAGTCCCCGACATATTCACATTGTTTCTCTTGTGCCTGTGGAGCGTCTGACGCTGCGGGGAGCGCGTTGGCAAGGGCGACGATGCAGAGCCTCCCCGTGGTTGCAGCCAGTTGCTCGGCTGCGGTGATCGGGTTCTTGAGGTGCGTGAAGAGGTCGCCACAGAACACGAGGTCGTACTTGTGATCGAGTTGATCCAGGTCGTACACGGAGCGGCGTTCAAAACGCACCTGCGACCGGCGCAGCGTTGCAGCAGCCAGCGTGTGGTGTCCACACGGCACGCCAAGCGTCTGGTAGAGCTGCTCGAAGGGCCGATTCGTTGCCGCTCGTCGGCGGTACTTCTCGACATATTTGTGAGCATGGGTCACTGAAAGGCTCAGTGCCGGTGTGCCATCGAAGCGGTCGGTATCCACCGCGAGCACATCAGATGCCCCGCGTGTCTCAAACTCAAAGGCGAAGAACCCCTCGCTCGCACCGACATCGAGCACCGACCACCCTTCGAGTGTGTCCGGGAACCTGTAGTGGTGCAGGAGGGGCGTGTGGTCATAGGCCCCTCGGGTGACGACCCCGGGTGCCAACTCGATGGAGTGGTACCAGCCCGGCTTGTCGGCAAACCGCACAAGCTGCTCGGGGCAGATGGTTTGGGGGGTTGTGAGTGCAACGGGTTCAGGCATGAGCCGCTCCGCCGGTTGGTGTGCGGTTGGTTGCTCGGGCAATGACCCGGGCGACCTCTTGGGGGCCGTCGAGTTGGGGGCCGATTTCTGTCCAGACGACCTCGACCTCGCCGAGGAGCTCGACGACGCGCTCGGGTGATTCATAATCCCACAGGTCGGCCCCTCGCGTGCCATAGTAGATCGGGACTTCGACGATGATGTACCCGCCCGGTCTGGTGACCCGTCGCAGCTCGGCCCCGGCGCGCTCGGGGGCCTTGGCGTGCTCGAGGGAGTGGGAGGCGAGGACGAGGTCAAACCGCCCGTTGTTGAAGGTCATCTGATGCATGTCCATGACCACGATGCGGGGGTCGAGCGAGTGCAGGTCGATGCCGACGACATCGGTCAAGCCCGAAGCCTCGGCTGCGTCAAGTTCGTACCCATTGCGGCAGCCGACGCACAGGATGGAGTTCAGGGCAGCGAACTCTGCTGCGCCGATGTGCTGGCAAAGCAGGTCGAAGAGGTGGGCTGCCCTGAAGGCACAGTCCTCGTGGCTCATCAGGCGGCTGCGCTCGAGTTGGAGCTCGACATATTCCTCCTGAGTGAGGGCTGCCGGGTCGGGGGCGGTGTTGGGATGGAGGCGTTGGTGGGTGTGCGCAGTGGGATCAGACATGGATCAGATATCGGCAGGTGGTGGTTGGGTGCGCCACTTTTGCGCGGTGGCAGGAGGACGCCGACTCTGAGCGAGCCTGCGAGCGAAGGGTCGGATGGAGGAGGTCATGGTGGAGCACGGCAATCCGACGCTTACCAGAGCCTCAGCGTCGGCGTCCGTCAGGCGGCGCGGGTGGTGGGGGTGGTGCGCCGAGTTTGATGTTCGGTTTCGTTTCCCGGGGCCTGCAACCACGGAGCGATGGCGCGGTATCCCCGGGTGGTCCATCGCTCGAGGGCATCAAGCATGGGGCCGGGGCTGAGGGTGCCGATGACGAGTGCCTCAGCCTTGTCGGGGGCAGCCCGGGGGATGCCAGCCTCGAAACAGGTTTCGGTGAGGGCCTGCTCAACCGCCCAGGCGTTTTTGCCCGGCTCAACCATGGCAACCGTGGAGAATGGGTACTCGCGCCACGCGAGGTTGATCGCGGCCCGAGCATGAGCAAGCCCTGTAAACCGGTCCCAGACATTGCGGCAAAGTGGGGTTCGGGGTTGGGTGCTGCGGGTCTGGCGGAGTGCGATCAGTCCGCGTCCAAAGCCTGCGAGGGCGTTTTCTTTCTCGGCGATCTGGCGGTATCGGCGGCGCTGCTCGCGGAGCATGGATCGGCGGATGGGGTCTGGGGCGTACCGCTGCATCACCCAGCCGTTGTTGCGGATGAGGCGTTCGAGGATGAGGTCCATGTCTCGCCCGGCGTTGACCTTGTGGTGGTCGATGCGGAAGGCGGGGTCGAATGCGATCGAGAAGCCACGGGCAAGAAAGCGGGCTGCGAGGTCGTATTCTTCGACATAATACCCAAAGGAGGGGTCGTAGCCGGGGGGGGAATGGGGGCTCAAAGCCCCCGCCCCTGATACTTTGTGGGGACTGAAAGTTTCCGTCCCGGTGGTGGTGAAGGCCTTTTTGCGGATCGCCACGCCGCAGCCGATGAAGACCTCGGGCAGGCCTCCCGACTCGCGGCAGCCGTGGGCGGGCAGGTGGATATCGGCCATGACAGCAGCAATCTCGGGCGAGAGGGAGAGCAGCCGATCGACCGTCGCAGCAAAGGGCTCGACGGTCTCGACCGGGTGCGAATCGTCATCGAGCATGACGAGCCATTCGCTTGCGGGTGAGGCTGCCTCGGCTGCGGCGTTTCGAGCGGCTGCCCCGGCGTTGGTGTCCAGGTGAACAACTCGGACTGTTGCGCCGTTTGCGAGAAGGCCCGGCGCGCGCAGGGGAGTGTCTGAGGCGTTGTCTGCGATGATGACCTCGGCAGGGTGGGCGAGTGTGAGCGCGCCGAGGGCATCGAGGGTGGCGCGAAGGCGGTCGGGGCGGTTTCGGGTTGGGAGGATGAAACTGAGCATGGGTTTTATGGGCAGGCGAGATGCCCGCACTCTGGGAAGCAGCGGACTACGAGAGGATCATGGGTGTCTTTACGAGCCCCGAGCGCAAGCTCGGGATTTCGGCGTGTCGGTTGACGAAGAGCGATTCTGAACCTGTGCTTGCGCACAGGGCTAGTAAAGACAGTGGAGAGTTCATCATGAGGCTTGTCTCGAAGTGGTGGAGAATGGTTTGACCTCGGTCCCGGCGTAGGCGAGCCTTGCCCCGGCAAGGCGGAGGAGTGTGCGGCGGAGTTCGGAGGGTTCGAGCGGGGGGTTGCCGAGCCTCTGGGCGTGGACGGCTGCGGCGACCGAGCCGAGGAAGGCGGCGGGGGTCAGGCTTGCCCCGGCAGCAAGTGCGAGGGTTGCGGTGGTGATGAGCGAATCGCCGCACCCGAGGGGGTCGATCGCGTGGGGGGCCAGGGCGGGGACATGCTCGCCCCGGACTCGAGATCGGAAGGGGTCTTGCTTGGTATCGACTCGCCCGGCATCGGGGAGCGGCTCGAATGCGACGAGCCCTTCTGCGCCCATGGTGACGATGGCAGCCTTGGCGCGGGTCTCGTGGAGGAGTTTCCAGGCGACACTTGGGAGGGCATCGCTGTGGAGGCTGTAGGCGGCTCGGACTTCGCTTTCGCTCGGGCACGCCAGGTCGAGGTGGCGCATGGCGCGGAGGCAGTGTCGCTTGCCACTGACATCGCCAGCGAGCACACCTGTCTGCGGGCGGAGGACCTCACACAGCCGGGTGATGAGCCTCGGGCTGAAGAGCCCAAGCCCGAAGTCTGCAATGATCGCAGCATCGGTGCCCTGCCCGACTGCCCGGGTGGTCGCAGTGAGGAGTGCCTCGGCCCCGGCGGTATCGAGCACCAGAGGCTCGATGAGGTCAACCTTCATAACCTTTTGTGAGCCAATGAGATAGCGTTGTTTTTCGGGGAGTCTGGAGGGGATCGTCACCGAGATGACTTCGATCCCCTCAGATGTCAGGTTCTGCCGGAGGGCGTCTGCTTCGGGGGTCTTGGGCAGGGCGGTGACAAGCACGGGGCGGGCACCCAGGGCGGCTGCGTGGCGGGCGATGACGGCTGCCCCGCCATCAAAGGAGCGACGATCGACCGGGCGGAGGGTCATGACCGGGCTCTCATGGGCGATGTCGGGGCGATCGCAGAAGATGTAGGTGTCGCAGATGACCTCGCCGACGATGACGATTCGCTTGCCACGGATGCCGGTCATGGTTTCGAGCAGGCGGTCGGGCTGCATGTCGGGGCGGGTGAGGAGTTGGGTGAGCCGATGGTGGAATGGGTCTGCGGAGGTCTCCATCGCGGCGATCAGGGCGGTGGAGCTAAAGACGACATCACCTGAACTGAAGACGACCCGGCCACCAGCAGTTTCCACTGCTTCGCGTTCGGCGCAGAAGCGGGGGTCGGCGTTGAACTCGTACTCGCGGCCCTTGATATAGACATCGGGCTGGACCTCGGCGAGCAGCTCGGCAGCGGTGGGGCGGGGCTCGATATAGACCCAATCCACGCAATCGAGCTCCGCGAGGTTCTCGGCCCGGAGCTCTTGGGGGATGAGCGGGCGGCCATTGCCCTTGGAAATACCTGTGTCACCGGAGATTGAGACCAGGAGGCGGTCGCCGAGAGAGCGGGCGAACTTGAGGTGGCGGATATGTCCGGGGTGGACGATATCGAAGCAGCCGTGACAGTGGACGACCCGCTGACCGGCAGCCCGGGCTTCGGCTCGGGCTTTGAGCAAGTCGTTGTGAGCGAGTATTTTGCGAGCGGGTTGGAGCGGTGTGGGCATAGGGATCACCTTCGGCTGATGGTTTTCCTATCGGACGAATGGGATGGGGGGCTTGCGTCGGGCATGGCTGAGGGAGAGAGACGCACCTCCCCCGACCATCGCTTCGCTTGGCCACCCCCTCCGCGGGGCGGAGGGGGA
>JAJRZG010000298.1 GCA_024275365.1 Planctomycetota bacterium
CTGCCTTTGTCTCCCGAGGCGCGTCGCGCTGCACCTTCTTCCACTCATAAAACCCACTCACCGGCACGATGCACCGGCGAGACTTGAAAGCCGCACGGAACGCGGGCTTCTCGGCCACCGTCTCGGCGCGGGCGTTGATCAACCTCGCCCCTATCGCAGCGCCCTGTGCCCAGAATGGCACCAGCCCCCACCGCATCCACACAAGCTCCCGATCGCCAGCGCGATCCTCTCCGCCCGCCACTGCTCCCTGCCCCTCGAACGCGAGCCTCACAATCGGCGACACCTGCGTCGGTGCAACATTCCAACTCGGTGTCATCTCCCCATCCTCCGGCCAACGGATATCGAAAAAATCACAAATATCCCCCCAAACAAACTCACGAGTAAATCGACCGCACATGCGATGATCCTAACACCCCACGCTCCACAGGTTCAGAAAGGCGAGCACATCCTGTGTGTTGATGACCCCGTCACCGTTGATGTCCGCCGAGCTATCCCCCACAGCCCAGGCATTGAGAAACGCGAGCATGTCCTGAGAGTTGACACTCCCGTCGTTGTTGAAGTCCGCCACGCACTCGCAGACATCGGGAATACCGTTCTCGTCGGTGTCGGCAAGTTCGCCGCTCAGTATCTGGCCATAGTCCACGATCCCGTCGTTGTTGCAGTCGGCATCCCATTCAATGACGAATGATCGTTCGCCCCAGCTCGCCGGGCCATCGGTGAGGAAGACCTTATTCTGGTAGTCAGGGCATGTGCTGAAATAGAGAAAGTCTGCATCGCCGGGAGCGTCATTGGGTTCACAGTCGTTGGTGTTGCATTGTGTGCAAACCCAGAATGACGGGGGCGGCAAGAAGGGCTCACCGGTCACCCAGACCCACCCGCCTGCCGGTTCCTGGGAGCCGGGCAACTGAGAGCCACCTGCATACATAGAACCCTGATTCTCGATACCCTCAAAGACGAATCGCGTGTACAGGAAGGACGACTCGCTCCATGATGTGATCGTTGCGAGGTGGCCGCCAAGGTCCAGAGACCTCTGCTCGGCCTCAAACCAATCGGCCGCGGGGGTGACGATCTCAATGTCATACCAGTGACCGTTCCAGCCATCCTCAACTCGCCATTCTACTGCGGGTTCTTCGTACTCTCCGATCTGACCCCAGAACTGTATCATGGCGCCAAGCGGATTCGGACACACATCGTAGGTGTAGTCAAAGCATTCGTCCGGCACCGTGTGGCCGCCATCGGGAGGGTTGATGTCGTCGAGTTGATTCGGACCCTGCTCGCCGGGCGCGTGCGGATCAGCACCCTCGTTGTTGGATGCGCCCCAGAGGAATGAGTGCGCGCAGGTTGCCCACGAGTTGCCGTCGTCGGTGAGGTATGTGAAGACATACGAACCTAAACCATCCGCGGGAAGTTCCCAAGTATCTCCCACGAGAAGATCCAGGTTTGCCCAATAGTTCTCGTTTCCTGATAAAACACCGAAGTCGAACACCCAGCCCCATGCACCGCTGTCTGGTTCACAGGCATCCGGGTCCGAGTACTGCGTAACAACCCCGACGACGCACTGTTCAGGGGATCCTGAGCCATTGGCAGTCCATTGCCACTCGATATCCGCAGCATGGGCTCCAGCCTGAATCACCGTCCCGGGATGCAGCACCATGTCGTTGGAGATAAACTGGTTGCAGTATGCAGAGCCGAAATACCAACGACTTGCCCCAAGCCCACAGATGGTGTCATCCATAAACCTGTCGCTGTCAGAGTCCCCAAAGCAGTCAAAGATTTTGTCGCCCAGCACGCGCCCCGTCCCGTTCGGCGGGTCTGCCCCCTCCCCAATCAGCATGACCTCACCATCCACGAGTATCGCTGGCGCAAGCCGGAGCACTTCCGCTTTCTTCGGCTCACCGCCAAGATACAACGGCCCCGTTGTCGCCACCGTCTGCCCCAGCGCAGCCGAGGCAGTCCCGGCCACAAGAACCAAGTCCAGAACGATCCTGCGAGAGTAGGTCATAGCGAACTCCTGATGGCAATGCGTGGGAGAACACCCGCGCCCACATTAAAGCCTACCACGCGACCCCAGAAGCCACAAGACCCTCGTCCGTTTTGGTTCTCAACCGGCCCTGACGCCCCTCACAATCCAGAAATCAGACATTGCAAATCCCATACGCCTGCCGCAGACTCTCGACCGGATCGCGCGCCGGGATGAACTCCTGTCCCAGAAACCCGGTGTACCCCGTTTCCACGATCGCCTTGCAGATCGCCGGGTAGTACAACTCCTGCGTCTCGTCGATCTCCCGCCGCCCCGGCACGCCGCCGGTGTGATAGTGCGCGATGAACTCGTGATTGTCGCGAATCGTGCGGATGACATCCCCTTCCATGATCTGCATGTGGTAGATGTCATAGAGTAGTCGAAAGTACTCCGACCCGACCCGCTTACACAGCCGCACACCCCAGGGCGTGCGGTCACACATGTACCCGCCGTGGTCCACCTTGCTGTTGAGCAGCTCCATAATCACCATCACCCCCGTGCGCTCGGCCATCGGCATCACCCGCTCGAGCGCGCGCGCACAATGTTCCAACCCCGCATCATCGTCAAACGCTTCGCGCCGGTTGCCGCTGAAGACGATCATCTTCGAGATGCCCGCATCGCGCACCTTCGGCAACAGCGCCTCGCAGTCGGCGACAAACTTGTCGTGCGTCTCCGGCTGGTTGATCCCGCCTCCGATCGAAACCGGGCCGTTGGCGACAGCACAATCGAGCCCGAACTCCCGCACGATCGGCCAGTCCGCTTCACCCAGCAGCTCAACCGAGCGATACCCCAGCTCATCGGCGCGCCGACAGAGTGTCTGCATGTCCATCCCGCCATAGCACCATCGGCAGATCGACTGCTTCAGAGGCCCCCGGTGGCTGTGGATCTGCCCCGGCTGATGCTCTGGCTGGCTGGCCACCCGCCCCGACCCAGCCGCCTTCGCCCCCCCCGCAATCGCGCCCGCACCCGCCGCTAATGCCCCCAACGCCTGCCTCCGGTCCATGCTCATGCCGACCTCCTCTGCTGTGTGACTCGCAAACACTACCCCAGCCGATCCACCGCAATCATCGCTGCCCCAAGCAGCCCCGCGTTGTCCTCCAACTCGCTTGCGACCACAGCCACATTCTGGCACACATCCGGGAAGGCTGTCACCTGCACTGCACTGCGGACGCGCTCCACGAACGGCTCGCCGATCGCTTCGGTCAGGCCCCCACCGAGCACCACCATCTCAAGGCTCAGCAGCGACACAACGCTCCCGATCTGATCGCCCAGCAGCAACGCCGAGTCGTCGATCACCTCCCGCGTCAGTTCATCACCAGCGAGATAGGCCGTCGCGAGGGCTTTGCTCTTGATCTTCTCATACCGTTCGTCGGTGAGTTCAGAGAGCATCGACGGGTGGTTGGACCGTATCAGCCGCACGATCCGCTCGACAACGCTTGTCCGCGAACAGTTCTGTTCGAGCGAGCGTGAGCCGGGCGGGTTGCGCGGAAAGACGAGCATGTGCCCGATCTCCCCAGCCGTCAGCGAGTGCCCGTAATAGAGATCGCCATTGAGAATCAACCCGCCCCCGATGCCCGTCCCGACCCACACCCCGAGCACATTGCGCGCCCCCTTGGCCGCCCCGAGCACCCACTCGCCATAGAGCGCGACATTCACATCGTTCTCGACAGCCGTCGGCAAATCGAACCTCTCACGCAGGATCGCAGCAAGGGGCACATCGTTCCACCGCAGATTCACCGCGTTGAGCACCATGCCCTCTTCGGGATTGACCGCAGCCGGCGCACCGATCCCCAGGCCCCCCAGGTCACTGAGGGCAAGCCCCGCGCTCTCGCACGCCTCACCGACCGCGACTTCGAGCCGGTCGAGCACCGCGTCGAGCCCGTCCTCACCCTTGGTCTTTTTGCGGGCAGACCCGAGCAGAGCCTCGGTCGGCGTGATGCTCCGTGCATCGGGCCGAACGATCCCGACCTGCATGTTCGTCCCGCCAAGATCGATGCCGATCACCGGCTTCTCTACCGCCATGAGTGCGTCCTTTGCTGTTGGTGTCGGGCGAGTGTACCCGGTCAGACCAGCCGGGTCGGGCAGACCACCACCCCCGGCAGCGCGTCTCGGGCAATCTCGGCGAGCCGCCCGGTCTGCCCCTCGGCAGGCAGCACAAACAGGGTGCTCCCACTCCCCGAGACATGCACCGGGCAACCGAGCACCTGAGC
>JAJRZG010000299.1 GCA_024275365.1 Planctomycetota bacterium
ACTGAGCGAGCTTCGAGCGAAGTGTCGGATATTCCCAAACAATCCGACGCTTCGCAAACTCAGCGTCGGCGTCCTCGGAGAGTCAAGAAACATCCACACACGGTTCGGAGAACCGTGCCACCACATGAATCGTGCAAACCCCTTGCGTACGCGAGGGGCTCTACTCCTCAAACTCTGTTCGGCAAGTAATACGAAGCTTTCCCTGCTCGGGGACCAACCCCAACAGCCGCACTCGCCGACCGTCGCCGAGGTCGAAGACCGGATCGGTTGCGAGAGCGGTTTTGCCGGTCAGCGCCCCAAGCAAGTGGCGGGTCAAGGGCTCTTCGAGCAGCCGGGCGGGGAGGATTTCAGGCCAATGGGCGTCAGCCCGCCCGACCACCCAGCCCGCCGGAATAGGCAGCCGCCCGACGAAGGCAGACTCTGCTCGGACCCAGAGCTAGCCCTCGTCATCAAACTCGGGCCGAAGTGTCGCCGAGAGGATTTGTGACTTCTCGCCATCGTCTATCCGGACGCCGAGATGGATGAGCCCCGCATCGAACTCGACTTGGAGGTCGTTGAGCTCTTCTGGCCAGACAAACTCCGCATCGGCATTTGTGAGCCACTGGGTGAGTCGGGTGTTGAGCCAAGCGTTGGCATCTGGTGCCCGCAGCACGACCGTCCAAGTCTCGGTTGGTGCCTCACGGACTTCGTAAATGACATTAACCACATCGTTCTCGATGTCTTCGGCTGTCTGGATGGTGGCCGGGTCGTCGGGGTGGGTCGTTCGCCACCATGCGGGGGCCATTCTGACCATGCCGATCGAGAGGAGTACCAGTACGCTGGCAGTCAGGACGACCGCAACCCCCACGCCGATGATCCATCGGCGGGCGGTGCGGTGTCTGGTGATCTGGTCGCGGGTGGCTAACACATGATTGCTCGGTAGCACAGTTTGGGTGGCACGGTTCTCCGAACCGTGCGTGGATATCTCTTTACTCTGCGAGGACGCCGACGCTGAGTCTGCGAAGCGTCGGATTGGACGGGAGGAAATCCGACACTTCGCTCGAAGCTCACTCAGTGTCGGCATCCAGCATGATACCAAATATGTGACACGGTTCGGGCAGCAAAGCAAATCCGATCGGGTGCCGTGGTCTGACGAGCCGAAGGCGAGGAAGGCCACGCTGAACACCACGCACCATCCCGCGTGGTCTTCGCCATGTCGGGTTCAGAACACGGCACCCGCAGACACGGTTCGGAGAACCGTGCCACCGTTTCCCCAACACAAACAAGGGCTCGACCAGATGGTCGAGCCCTTGGGAATGTGCGGAATACACACGGCTCGGAGAGCCGTGCCACCAGAGAACCGTGCTGCGGGTTTAACGCTTCGAGAACTGGAAGCGGGCACGGGCACCGGGTTGGCCGTACTTCTTGCGCTCGACCTTGCGGGCATCTCGGGTCAGATACCCGGCATCTCGCAGGGCGTTCTCGGTGGTCGGGTCATAGCCGACGAGCGCTCGGGCGATTGCCAGGCGGGCCGCCTGGGCCTGCCCCATGATCCCGCCGCCACGGATACGGAGGATGACATCGAGCTTGCCCTCGGTGTCTGTGGCCTTGAGCGAGGCGTAGACATCGTTGCGGTCGCGGGCCTCGGAGAAATACTCCTCGACCGTCTTGAACTTCTTGCGGTTGATCTGGATTTTGACCGTGCCCTCACCCTCTTTGGCGACACGCATTCGGCCGCGGGCGACCGCAGCCTTTCGGCGGCCTGTACCCCACCACCAGCCATGGGCGTCGGGAGCGACAGGATCGCGCAAGGGTCGGGTAGCAGACCCGGGGGTTTCGGTCGTCTCGGCCGAATCGGTCGTGGCAATGGCGGGGTTCAGTTCACTGGCAAGGGTCGTCATGGTCGTCCTCGTTGCGGGATCGGCCGGGGGCTGCCCGGGCCGAGTGTGTGGTCAATCTCAGACAGTCATCGTCTTGGGCTGCTGGGCCTGATGGGGGTGCTCGGCCCCGGGATACACCTTGAGCTTCTTGAGCATCTGGCGGCCGAGGCGGTTCTTGGGGAGCATCCGGCGAACCGCATCCTCGATGAGTTTTTCAGGGCGGCGGTCACGGACCGAGCCGTAGGTCTCCGCCTTGAGACCCCCGGGATAGCCGGTGTAGTGCGTTTTGAGCTTCTGGGTGGCCTTGTTGCCCGTCAGCCCCACCTTGCCGGCGTTGGTGACGATGACAAAGTCGCCGGTATCGGTGTGCGGCGTGTACTCGGGGCGGTGCTTGCCCATGAGAATGACCGCGACATCAGAAGCGAGGCGGCCGAGCGAGATATCCTCGGCATCGACAACATGCCAACTCTTCTCGAGGTCACCGGCCTTTGCGTGATAGGTCTGTCGCCGAAGCATCGAAAACCTCCGGGGGCGCATAGAGCCCAAACTGATGCAGCACAGGCTGAAAAAGGGCAGCCGTGACGCAAGGGTAGTGCAGGCTGGAAGCCTGCACCACAAAAGTTGCTCGCCGCCTACCGGGCGGGGCGGGCCGATCCGGGGGTGCCGGGCCGACAAGATTCGATCATGGTGCAGCGGGCGGGGCCTCCCAGCCCGAGACCTGCTGCGGAAATAGCCTCAGACAGTATCCCCCCGGGCGGGCTGGTTCAAGCGGGGGTGGACGCCGACACTGAGGCTGCGCGAGCAGCCGAAGTGTCGGATCGGATCTACCCGGGAAGGACCCAAACACAATCCGACGCTTCGCCCGCTCAGTGTCGGCGTCCAGAGCATGGCAATGGAGAGCGCCCACGAGATTGATTCTCTTGGGCGGAGGGGTTGGGGAGCCGATGATGGGACGATGAGCGACCCGACCTTGCCACCTGAGCCAAGCCGTGAGTTTCCCCCGATCGAGCCCGGGCCGCTGAGTGAGCCTCCAGCCGTTCCTGGGTTTGGGCCGCGCCCCATGCCACGGACATCACCAGACACCGGCACCCCAAGGAGTCGGGTACTCGCGCTGATCGTGGTGGGCATCCTCTATCTCGTGATCGCGGGTTCGCAGAACCTGACAGCCATATTTGCCGAGAAGCCCGACCCCATCGGCCGCAAACCCGCAGGGGGCGAGGCTGCCAAACTCTTGCTGTTGCTCGATGATGCCCTCAGCCGGGGCGGGCTTGTGACTGAGAACACGCTCGGAAACACAGCCGCCTCGCAGTTTGCGACCACCGACCTCCACCCGGCAGATCGGCTCCAGGCGGTGCTGGTGCTTGGCGAGACCGATTCGCCCCAAGCCGCCCTTGATTGGTTGGCCGCGGTGGAGAGCGGGCAAGACCTCGACAGCCTCAGGAAAAAACTCGTTGCAGGTCTCGCATGGCAGAAGGATGTTGACCGTACCGACTCTGGCAGTGAATGGGCGGCCTGGAAGGGCAAGGATGGCCCGGAGATCGACACAGAAGCCCTCGCCGATGCCGAAGCGATGGAGGTGCTCTATTCCCTCGGCCCCGATGCCCTGACGACCGACCAGCGCACCCGCCTCCGCGACCGCTACGGCTGGTTGGGCAAACTCGCCCTGGCCCCCGACGACCCAAATGCCCCCGAACGCCGGGCTCTCTTTGCCGATGCTCCCTGGGCGATCGCACTCATCGTCCTCGTGCTCATGGTGCTGACCATCGGCGGCCTCGGCGGGCTGACCATGTTCATCATCGCTGCGATATTTTTCCTCAGCAGGCGCATGCCCAGGCGCTTCGAGCCCCCCATGCCCGGCGGGAGCGTCTTCCTCGAAACCTTCGGCGTCTTTCTCGCAGGGTTCGGGCTGCTGCACTTCGGATCGGGGGTTGTCGCCATGCTCTTCGCAGCCCCACCAACCGGGGGCACAGTTGCTACAGCCGAAAGTACCGCAGCGATGGACGCTGTGTTGCGGTGGATCCTGCTCGGCACCCTCCTCGTGCAGTGGTTGTTGCTCCTCACGATCTTCTGGCCTCGGCTCCGAGGTGTGGGCGGCCTCGAGTGGCGCAACGCGGTGGGATGGCACGCCCCCCGTGGCATATGGCGAGAGGTCCTCGCAGGAATCGCGGGGTATTTCGCCGGGCTGCCATTGCTCTTTGGCGCGATGATGCTCACGCTCTTGCTCAATGTGATCTCGTCATGGGTTTTGGGCAAGCCAGCCGAACCCCCCTCAAACCCGATGCTCGATATGGTCGCAAATGGTGATGTGCTCGTGATCGTGCTCTTCCTCTCGCTTGCCACCATCTGGGCACCGATCGTCGAGGAAACCCTCTTCCGAGGCTCGCTCTACAGACACTTCCGCGCTCGGCACGGGGCGTTTGTCTGTGCGATAGCAACAGCATTGATCTTTGCCTTCATGCACAGCTACGGGCCGCTGATGGTCTCACCAATCATCGCGCTGGGATTCATCTTTGCCATGATCCGTGAATGGCGTGGGTCGCTCATCGGCCCGATCACCGCCCACTTTCTGCACAACTCGACGATCATGGTTCTTATGATCGTGGGGGTGCAGGCGATGAAGTAAGTGTGCGGTGTACACAATGCATCTACGAGCCCCGAGCGCAAGCTCGGGTTTGTGTTGTGGGGGATTGATACGGATCACGAAAAATTTGCATATGTCTTTACGAGCCCTGTGCGCGAGCACAGGGTTGATTTTATCCGTGAAAATCAACCATTCTTGATCCCGAGCTTGCGCTCGGGGCTCGTAAAGACCACCAACTCAGCATCACCCCCCAGGCTCTCGAAGCCGCCGGGAGAGATCGCGCATGAAGAGGTTGAGGCGTTGTTGCTGGGTCACCGAGGCGCTCTTGCCCGCCTGTTTGTCCATAAAGACAAGCATCCGCGAGGCGTCCTTTGCGGTGAGTTCACCCTCTTCCATCGCCTCCATATCGCGTTTGGCATCTCGCTTACCGCGTTCGAGGATTTCCTCGTCGGTCTTGCCTTCGATCGAGCTGTCAAATGGTGCGGTGAGTCGGACGAGCCGGACGAAGGCGTCGTCAAGGTATTCGCCTCGCTGGTCGGGGGGGACCGAGGTGTAGTCTTTGGCGACCATATCGGTTGCGTCGATGAGCAGCTTGCCGGCGTTGCGTTCGATCTGATCTCGAGCCTCACCAGCGATCCCCGCAAAGAACGCAGCCATCACCGCCGATTCTGAGGCATCCATCTCGCGGACACGGTTGTAGAGCTGGCTGACAAGCTCAATCCGCTCTTCTACTGGGAGACGATTAAACTCGTCGGTGAGCAGCGTGTAGTTGAAGGCGATGCCGAGGTCGGCTGTTTCATAGTCGGGCTGCGGCACGGGGCGGATGGCGAGGTAGATGCCAAGCCCAAGGGCAAGCGCACAGACAGAGCTGGTTGCCATGATCGCGTAGCGCGAGA